>NZ_DATAGQ010000045.1:0-57137 GCF_036263595.1 Geminicoccus sp.
CGTCGCGACCCCGTTCCGAGCGAGTTCCGGCTCCTCGGGATGCTGCACCAGGAACGCGTCGACGAGGCGCCCATAGGACAGGGCACGCCGCATCACCCGCGCACTGGCGATGGCCTTGTTGCCATCCGTGAAGCCCACGGCGCCAGCCTCGCGGAGCAGCCCGAACTCGGCCAATTGCTCGCCCTGCAGTCCCTTGGTGACGGCCGCATACGGGTAGACCTTGGCCAGCCGCGTCCGGCGCGCACGCCGCGCCACGAACTCGACCATGGACGGGTCGTCGATCGGCGGCTGCGTGCCAGGCAGGCAGGCGAAGCTGGTGACACCCCCCGCCACGGCGGCCAGCGCACCGGAAGCGAAGCTCTCCTTGTGCTCGGCACCCGGCTCGCCCAGCTGGACCCGCAGGTCGACCAGACCCGGTGCCAGCACGGCCCCGCCGGCGTCCAGGCGCTCGGCATCGACCGAACTGTCCTTGCCGAGCCAGGGTGAACGATCCGCGATCCGCCCATGCTGGATCAGGAGCGACCCCAACCGGTCGGTGCCGTCAGCCGGGTCGACGATCCGCGCGTTGGTGATCAGGAGGCGGCTCACCGCGTGTCCTCCCGGTCCGGTCCGGCAAGGGCGTCAAGCACCGCCATCCGCACTGCCACCCCCATCTCGACCTGGTCCAGGATTGCGCTGCGGTCGATGTCGTCGGCCACGATGCCGTCGATCTCGACGCCTCGATTCATCGGCCCCGGATGGAGAACCAGCGCATCGGGCGCGGCCTTGGCGAGCTTGTCGCGGGTCAGCCCGTAGAGCCGGAAATACTCGCGGATCGAGGGCAGGTGCGCCGACTGCATGCGCTCCAGCTGAAGCCGCAGCATCATCACGATGTCGACCCCTTCCAGCCCCTTCATCATGTCCGTGGTGACTTCGGCGCCATAGGCATCGATGCCGGACGGGATCAGGGTCGGCGGCGCGATCAGCCGCACCCGCGCGCCCATCGCCAGCAGCAGCAGCATGTTGGAGCGAGCCACCCGCGAGTGGAGGACGTCCCCGCAGATCGCGACGGTCAGCCCCTCGATCCGGCCCTTGCGCCGCCGGATGGTGAGCGCGTCGAGGAGCGCCTGTGTCGGGTGCTCATGGAGCCCGTCGCCGGCGTTGACCACCGAGCAGCGCACGTGCCGTGCCAGCAGGGCCACCGCACCGCTCTCGCCATGCCGCACGACCAGCACGTCCGGATGCATGGCGTTCAGCGTCATGGCAGTATCGATGAGCGTCTCGCCCTTCTTCACCGACGACGTCGCCACCTCCATGTTGACCACGTCCGCACCCAGCCGCTTGCCGGCCAGCTCGAACGAGGTGCGGGTGCGTGTCGAGTTCTCGAAGAACAGGTTCAGGAGGGTGCGACCGGCCAGGCGGTGGCGATGGTCGACCAGGCCCCGGTTGACCTCCACGCAGGCATCCGCCCGGTCGAGCAGGTCCTGGATCTCGTAAGGGGCCAGCCCTTCGATGCCGAGGAGATGGGGTCCGCGGAAACGGAGAGAGGTGTGCTCGTCCATGGCGGGGAGGCATAGGCCGCAGCCGGACCGCCGACAAGCGGGCGAAATGGCCGGGTCAGCGTCCGAAAGGGCCGGACTCGCTGCGTTCCACGCGAAGACCCAGTGGGGCGAACCACCAGTTGGCCCAGACGACCACACCCAGCTGGAACATCGCCAGGGGCAGAGCCCATGGATGCTCGAGCGGGGCCACGACCTGCTCCGGTGGCGCCAGACGTACCGGTACTACACCCCTGCGCAGTTCGATGATGTCGGCCATGCTCGTTCCCGGTTCGCCTCGTCCGGCTATGGCTGACGATCCCGAGGGCGTCTATGGCCCTGTAGCAGTTGATACCGGGTCAGCAAGCCGGGACCGCAAACAAGTAGCCAGTCGTCACCTTGATACGACGATCATGATAACTCAGTAGATCATGCCGAGTTCCAGCTGAGCTTCCTCGGACATCATCGACGGGTGCCAGGGCGGATCCCAGGTAATCTCGACCGTGCAGGATGTGACCGCTTCAATAGCGGATATCTTGCTCTCCACTTCAACCGGGAGCGACTCCGCCACCGGGCAGCTAGGCGACGTGAGCGTCATCGCCACGATCACGCGGTTGTCGTCCTCGATGTCGATCTTGTAGATCAGGCCAAGCTCGTAGATGTTCACCGGAATTTCTGGATCGTAGACGGTCTTGAGAACCTCGACGATCTGATTGCCAAGCTGCTCGATTTCGAGCGTGCGCGCCCGGGCAGCCGAATCTTCCGGCGTTTCCTGCAGGAATGCTTCGGCGCGATCGAGGCCGCTGTTCTCGTCCATGTTCGCTTCCTCAGCCATACTTGCGAACGATCCGGCGCAGGCTTTCCGCCAGCGCCTCGACATCGCTGTTCGTGTTGTAGACCCCGAATGATGCCCGGGCACTACCCTCCAGCCCGAATCGACGATGCAGCGGCTGGGCGCAGTGATGGCCGCTGCGGATCGCGATTCCGTCCAGGTCGAGCATCGCGCCAATGTCGGACGGGTGGAGCCCGTTGACGGTGAAGGAGATGGCCCCGGTGCGACAGGCGGGCGCGCCCAGCACGTGCAGACCCGGGATCTGGTGCAGTGCCCGCAGGCCCTGTGCCATCAGGTCCGCCTCGTGCGCCGCCACCGCGTCGATGCCGAGCCCGCCGAACCAGTCCAGCGCCACGCCCGTCGCGTGCACCCCCGCAATGTCCGGCGTGCCGGCCTCGAAGCGGAAGGGGATCTCGCCGAATGTGGTCTTCTCGAACTCGACCCGGTCCACGATGCCGCCGCCGCCCTGCCAGGGAGGCATGGCTTCCAGATGTTCGCGCTTGCCGTAGAGCACGCCCACGCCCGAGGGCCCGTAGATCTTGTGCGCCGAGAAGGCCAGGAAATCGGCGTCCAGCGACGCTACGTCCACGGCAACGTGCTGGACGGCCTGCGCCGCATCGACCAGTACCGGCACACCATGCCCGTGCGCGATCTGCACGATCTCCGCCACCGGGTTCACCGTACCCAGCACATTCGATACCCAGGAGCAGGCCAGCATCTTCGTGCGCGGTCCGATCATCGAACGCAGCGCGTCCATGTCGAGCTCGCCGGCATCGGTGATCGGCACCGAGACCACCTTGGCACCATGCCGCATCGCCACGATCTGCCACGGCACGATGTTGGAGTGGTGCTCCATCGTGGTCAGCAGGATCTCGTCGCCGGGCTGCAGCTTCGGTTCCAGGAACGACCAGGCGACCAAGTTGATGGCTTCGGTCGTGTTCCGGGTGAACACGATCTCGCGCCACTCGGCGGCACCCAGGAAGGTCTGGACCTTGCGGCGTGCCGCATCGAACGCGTCGCTGGCGCGCTGGCTCAGCTCGTACACGCCCCGGTGGATGTTCGCGTAGTCGTGCCGATAGAACTCGGCATGCGCCGCGATCACCGCCTCCGGCTTTTGCGAGCTGGCACCGCTGTCCAGGAACACGATCGGCCGGCCGCTCATCGTGTCGGCCATCACGGGAAACGCCGCACGCACCGCATCCAGGTCCAGCGCAGCTGCGCCCGGGCGCTCCCGGATATCGGTAGCCATGTCGGTCATCCCAGATCGGCCAAGCGCTCGCCGCCCGGCAGGCGGTCCAGGATCATCTTGCGTGCGACATGCGCCACGCTCTTGTCCTGGATCCGCTCGAACACTTCGCCGGTAAACGCGAAGGTCAACATCGAGCGCGCCAGCGCTTCGTCCAGGCCGCGCGAGCGCAGATAGAACAGGCTGGCCGGATCGAGGTCACCGCAGGTGGCGCCGTGGCTGCACTTCACGTCGTCCGCATAGATCTCGAGTTCAGGCTTCGCATCGATCTCGGCATCGTCCGACAGCAGCAGGCTGGCGTTCTTCTGGTACGAGTTCGTGCGCTGCGCGTCCTTGTGCACGAAGATCTTGCCGGCGAACACGGCGTGGCCACGCTGGTCCGCCACGGTCTTGTAGAACTGGTCGGACTCGCAGTCCGGCATCTCGTGGTGCATGCGGATCAGCGTGTCCACGTGCTCCGTGCCGAGCGGCATCATCAGGCCGTTCAGGATCGCCTCGCTATGGGTGCCGCGCAGTCTGACCTCCATCTCGTGACGCTGCAGGCTGCCGCCCAGCGCCACCGTGCTCTGCTGCAGCCTGGACCTGTTGCCCAGCACGTAGCGGGACCGGATGATCGAGCTGCGTCCCTCGCCCTGCTGGGAGGTGCGGTCGATGGTGAGATTGGCGCCGTCCGCCACGTCGATCGTTTCGACCTGGTTCAGCAGGCTCTCGCCAGGCCCCACCGTCACCGTAGTCATGATGACATGGAGGCGTGCATCCTTGCCCAGGCGGATGGAATGCCGGGGATGCGCCATGAAGGCGTGATCGGCGTTGGTCAGCAACGAGATGATCTGCAGCGGCTCATCGAGCGCCACGCCGTCATCCAGCGAGATCCAGGCACCGTCTTCGGTCAGCGCCCGGTTCAGCGCTTCGAAGGAATGCTCGGGCTCGTCGTTGACGCTGGCGCGGTCGACGATCTCCGGCGTTTCCGCCAGGACCTGTGCCAGCGGCTGCACGACCATGCCGGCCGGAAGGCCGCCGACATGGCTGAGTTGCGGCACGATTCGTCCGTTCACCATGATCAGCCGACGCGCCTTCGGTCCGCCGGCGAAGTGCGGGATGACCTGGGACGCCTCGCTGCTGATCCGTGGCGCCAGCGCGAACGGCTTGTTCACGAAGCTCGCGGCGTTCGTGTACTTCCAGGTCTCGACCCGCGGCGTCGGCACGCCCAGCGCGTGGAACCGCTCGAAGGCGGCCCTTCGCTGCTCGAAGGCCTTGCCGGAACTGCCGGCGGCATCCCCGCGCAGGCGCTCGAACGCCTCCGTGAAGGCAGGCACCGGCTCGGCGGTGCGGTTGCGGGCGACGCTGCTCATGCCGCGGCCTCGGCGAACTCGGCACCCAGCACGCCGCCATAGCCGTTCTTCTCCAGCTCCAGTGCCAGCGAGCGGTCGCCGCTGGTCTGGATCCGGCCCTTGGCGAGCACATGGACATGGTCCGGCACGATGTAGTCGAGCAGGCGCTGGTAGTGGGTAATGATCAGGAAGCCACGGTCGGGAGAGCGCATCCGGTTGACCCCGTCCGCGACGATGCGCAGGGCGTCGATGTCGAGGCCGCTGTCGGTCTCGTCGAGGATGGCGATCTTCGGCTCCAGCATGGCCAGCTGGAGGATCTCGTTGCGCTTCTTCTCGCCGCCGGAGAAGCCGCGGTTGACGTCGCGCTTGAGCAGCTCGTCGCCGACCTGGAGGAAGGCGGCCCGCTCCCTCACGAGCTTCATGAACGCAGCGGCCGTGATTTCCGCCTCGCCACGGGCCTTGCGGACGGAGTTCATCGCCTGGCGCAGAAAGTACATGTTCGAGACGCCGGGGATCTCGACCGGGTACTGCATGGCCAGGAACAGGCCAGCCGCAGCGCGCTCCTCGGGCTCCTGCTCCAGGAGGTCCTCGCCGTCCAGCGTGACGCTGCCGCTGGTGACTTCGTAGCCGTCCCGGCCAGCCAGCACATAGGCGAGCGTGCTCTTGCCCGACCCGTTCGGGCCCATGATCGCGTGGACTTCGCCGGGGCGAACGGTCAGGGAAATCCCCTTCAGGATCTCCTTGTTCTCGCCCTCGATCGTTGCGTGCAGGTCTTTGATGTCGAGCATGATCTCTTGATCCGATCGGGTGCCGCGGCACCCCCGCTTAGTTCTGAGGCGTCGCCGGCGTCAGCCGACACTGTGTTCCAGGCTGATCGCGAGCAGCTTCCGAGCTTCAACGGCGAACTCCATCGGCAGCTCGTCCATCACCTCGCGGCAAAAGCCGTTGACGATGAGCGCCACCGCGTCCTCCTCCGAGATGCCGCGCGAGCGGCAGTAGAAGAGCTGGTCGTCGGAAATCTTGGACGTCGTCGCCTCGTGCTCGCAGTTGGCCGAGCGGTTGCGCACCTCGATATAGGGCACGGTGTGGGCACCGCACTTGTCGCCGATCAGCATCGAGTCGCACTGGGTGTAGTTGCGCGCACCCTCGGCGGACTTCAGGACCTTCACGAGACCACGATAGGTGCTGTCCGACTTGCCGGCGGAGATGCCCTTCGCGACGATGCGCGAGCTGGTGTTCTTGCCGATATGGATCATCTTGGTGCCGGTGTCCGCCTGCTGGCGGTTGTTGGTCACCGCGACCGAGTAGAACTCGCCGACGGAGTTGTCGCCCTGCAGGATGCAGGACGGATACTTCCAGGTGATCGCCGAGCCGGTCTCGACCTGCGTCCAGCTGATCTTGCTGTTCTTGCCGCGGCAGGCACCGCGCTTCGTCACGAAGTTGTAGATGCCACCTTTGCCCTCGGCATCACCCGGGTACCAGTTCTGAACGGTGGAATACTTGATCTCGGCATCGTCGAGCGTGATCAGCTCGACGACCGCCGCGTGCAACTGGTTCTCGTCGCGCATGGGCGCGGTGCAGCCTTCGAGGTAGCTGACATAGCTGCCCTCGTCCGCGACGATCAGGGTCCGCTCGAACTGGCCGGTGCCCTTTTCGTTGATGCGAAAATAGGTGCTCAGCTCCATCGGGCAGCGCACGCCCTTGGGGATGTAGACGAAGCTGCCATCGGTAAAGACGGCCGAGTTCAGCGCCGCGAAGAAATTGTCGCCAGCCGGCACCACGCTGCCCAGGTACTTGCGCACCAGTTCAGGATGGTCCTGCACGGCCTCGGACATCGAGCAGAAGATGATGCCCAGCTCGTGCAGCTTCTTGCGGAAGGTCGTGGCGACGGACACGCTGTCGAACACGTAGTCGACGGCTACGCCGGCCAGGATCTCCTGCTCCTTGATGGGGATCCCGAGCTTCTCGTAGGTGCGCAGGATCTCCGGGTCAATCTCGTCCAGGCTCTTCGGCCGCTCCTTGGTTCGCGGCGCCGAGTAGTAGCTGATCTCCTGGTAGTCGATCGGGTCGTAGTCGACCTTCTGCCAGTTGGGCTCGGTCATGGTCTGCCAGCGGCGGAAAGCGGCCAGGCGCCATTCGGTCAGCCACTCGGGCTCGCCCTTCTTGGCCGAGATCAGCCGGACGACGTCCTCGTTCAGGCCCTTTGGCGTCACATCCGAATCGATCTCGGTGACGAAGCCGTACTTGTACTCGCCACCGGTATATTCACGGACCGTATCGAGCGCGGTCGCCATGGATCAAGGTCTCCCAGTAACGCGGCGGTCAGGCCGTGACGTGTTCGATGTTCTGTTCGGAATCATGGAGGAAGGCAGCAGGCACGCCGCTCGCCATGTCCTCGATCGATACGGCTTCCAGCGCCACGCGGATTGCGTGGTTGATGGCGTGCCAATTGGTGCGGGCGGGGCAGAACGCGTCGAGGCCGCATTCCGCTCCATTGGGGTCGAGGCAGCTGGTGATCGCGATCGGGCCGTCCACCGCCTCGATCACACTCGCCACCGACACCCGGCGCGTCCTGGATGCCAGGCTGTAGCCACCCTTCACGCCGCGGTGGCTGACCAGCACGCCGCCGCGCACCAGGGTCTTGAGGAGCTTGCTCGTCGTGGGCAAGGGGATGCCCGTCACCGCCGCAAGTTCCGGCGCGCTCCAATGTCGCTCGGGATGACGTGCCACCTGGGTGGTCAGCACGATCCCGTAATCGGCGAGGCGACTGAGTCGAATCACGCTGCTTGCAACCCGGAATCATTCCAGACCGGTTCGGTCCAGTTTTCGACATTCCAATTGGCGTCGCGCCGGACGATGTCAAGCGATCCTGATGCCCCGGACGGTCGAAGAATCACGGGATGGGCAGCCGGTCGGCCATCGACCGGGAGCGGCTTGAGCAGCCCGGGCCATTCTGTCAGCAAGAGCCCGTCAGCACAGGGGTTGTTCTGAAATCATGTCCACTGCCCTGCCGCTCGAAGGCGTGCGCGTTCTCGACCTCAGCCGTATCCTGGCAGGCCCGACCTGCACCCAGCTCCTGGGCGATCTCGGCGCCGAGGTGATCAAGGTAGAAAAGCCGGGCGAGGGCGACGACACCCGCAAATGGGGCCCGCCCTACGTCAAGGACGGAGCCGGCCAGGATACCGCCGAGAGCGCCTACTACCTGTCCGCCAACCGCAACAAGCGCTCGGTGGCGATCGACATCGCGACCGAGCAGGGGGCGGAGCTGGTACGCCGCCTGCTCGCGGACTGCCACGTGCTCGTCGAGAACTTCAAGGTCGGTGGCCTCACCAGGTACGGGTTGGGCTATCCCCAGCTGCGCGAGCGCTTCCCGGCCCTGGTCTACTGCTCGATCACCGGCTTCGGGCAGACCGGCCCGTATCGCGAGCGGGCCGGCTACGACTATCTGGCGCAGGGCTATGGCGGGATCATGAGCCTGACCGGCGAGCCCGACGGTCAGCCGATGAAGGTCGGCGTCGGCATCGCCGACGTGATGTGCGGCATGTATGCCTGCGTCGGCGTGCTGGCAGCGCTCCGCCATGCCGAGCGCACGGGCGAGGGGCAGCAGATCGACCTGGCCCTGCTGGACAGCCAGGTGGCTTGGCTGATCAACGAGGGGACCAACTACCTTCTCTCCGGCAAGCCGCCGCGCCGCCTGGGCAACCAGCATCCGAACATCGTGCCCTACCGGGTGTTCCAGGCTGCGGACGGCCACGTGATCCTGGCTGTCGGCAACGACGCGCAGTTCCGTCGCTTCTGCAGCTTTGCCGGCCTGGACGCGCTGCCGGACGATCCGCGCTATGCGACCAACCTCGCCCGCGTGCACCACCGCGACGACCTCGACGCACTGCTGCCCCCGGTCATGGCGATGCGCACGATCCGGGAGTGGGTGGATGGCCTCAATGCGCTGGGCGTGCCGTGCGGGGCGGTGAACACCTTGCCCGACGTGTTCGCGAGCCCACAGGTCCGAGCGCGCGGGATGAAGGTGGACGTGCCCCACGAGAGCGCGGGGTCGGGCACGGTGCCGCTGCTCGCCAACCCGCTGCGGCTGTCCGAGACCCCTGTGCAGTACCGGCAGGGGCCGCCGACCCTGGGACAGCATACCGATCTTGTCCTGCGCGAGCGGCTGGGCCTGGAGGAGGACGAGCTGGAGCGGCTGCGTGACCACAAGGTGATCGGCTGAATCAGACGGCGGGTGGCTGGCCGGTACGGCCGGGAGCACGGTAGCTGGAGCTGGCGAAGGTCGGGTGCTCGCTCCGCAGGAAGAACAGGTGCAGCTGCCAGAGCACGCCGTCGCCCGGCCGCCAGAGCGGGTCGCACAGGTCCGCGCAGCGGAAGCCCTGCTGCTTCAGGTGCAAGGACATCTCGTCGAAGGTCAGGTTGCGCCCGCCGGTGAAGCCCAGCTTGAAGTTGTAGGCCTCCATCATGATCACCGCGGTCTGGCGCAGCGTCTCGGTGGCGCCGGCCAGGATCGGCAACTCGGCCCCATGCGTGTCGAACTTGAGGAAGTAGGGCGGGGGCAGGGCGTGCTGCGCGATCAGCGTGTCCAGCCGCACCGAGCGCACCCGCTGGTCGTCGGCACCGATCTCGCCCTCGACCGCGATGCCGCCGGTCTGGTCGGTCTTGCGCATGCCGATCTCGCCGTCGTGCTCCGCCAGCGCCGCCACCTCGCCGACCAACCCAGGCAGCTTCCTGGCAAGGCCTGCCCAGACCGGACGGAAGCGCTCGTCCATGTCGATCAACAGCACGCGGGCACCCGGCCAGTGCTCGACGAACGAGAATGAATCGTCGCCCTTGCCCGAGCCCAGGCAGACCAGCGTGCCGATCTCGTCCACGTTGGTCCGGATACGGGTGAGCGTCGAGGCGAGCGAGGTCGGATGAGCGAGCATCGCCTTGGGCGACAGGGCCGGTGCTGGCTGGACCGGTGTCGTTGCCACGGCCGGTGCCGCCAGCGCCTGCTCGTCTGTGTTGAACGCCGCCCAGGC
Source organism: Geminicoccus sp. (assembly GCF_036263595.1). Lineage (NCBI taxonomy): Bacteria > Pseudomonadati > Pseudomonadota > Alphaproteobacteria > Geminicoccales > Geminicoccaceae > Geminicoccus > Geminicoccus sp. The sequence goes on from NZ_DATAGQ010000045.1 coordinate 9,951, forward strand.
ACGCCGCAACCGTGTCGTCAGTGCGGATCTGGCGGTTCCCTGCATGCTCGTCTCCTGGCTGCCCGGCGCTGGATGCGCGGCGATGCCGGGGCTGCTTTATCGATCCAGACGTAGGCCGTGAAGCACGCTCGGCCGATCGCGGATGGGCGGCATGCGCCCCCGGCCTTCACCGATCCGGCCCATGGTGCTATGGGGGGCGCGCTCGCCGGACGGGGGTGTGGTCCGTCGCAGGTCGAAGGTTCCCTGATGAAGATCGTCGCTGCCAACAGCAATCGCCCGCTTGCGGAGGCGATGGCCGCCTCCCTAGGCATGCCGCTCACGGCAGCAAGCGTCCAACGCTTCGCCGACATGGAAGTCTGGGTCGAGATCCACGAGAACGTGCGTGGAGAGGATGTGTTCATCATCCAGTCGACCAGCTATCCCGCCAACGACCACCTGATGGAGCTGCTGGTCTGCATCGACGCGCTGCGCCGCGCGTCGGCCCGGCGGATCACCGCGGTGGTGCCCTATTTCGGCTATGCCCGGCAGGACCGCAAACCGGGTCCGCGAACGCCGATCTCGGCCAAGCTGGTCGCGAACCTGATCACGCGCGCCGGCGCCGACCGTCTCCTGACGCTGGAACTGCATGCGGCCCAGATCCAGGGCTTCTTCGACATTCCCGTGGACAACATGTTCACGACACCGATCATGGTGCCGGACATCATCGCCAATATCGGCACGGACGACCTGATGATCGTCTCGCCGGACGTAGGCGGCGTCAGCCGGGCGCGCGGCTTTGCCAAGCGGATGGGCGTCCAATTGGCCATCGTCGACAAGCGCCGCGAGAAGCCGGGCGCGTCGGAAGTGATGAACGTGATCGGCGACGTGGCCGGCAAGCGCTGCATCCTGGTCGACGATATCGTGGACTCCGGCGGCACGTTGTGCAATGCCGCGAACGCGCTGCTGGACGCCGGGGCGCGCAGTGTCCAGGCCTATTGCACCCATGGCGTGCTGAGCGCCGGTGCCGTGGCCCGCATCGCCGCGTCCAACCTGGAACGCCTGGTGATCACCGATTCGATCCGTCCGACCGAGGCGGTCCGGGTCACCGACAAGATCCGCGTCGTGTCGGTCGCCCAGTTCATGGGCGAGGCGGTGAAGCGGATCTCCAGCGAGTCGTCGGTCAGCTCGCTGTTCGACTAGTTTCCTTGCGGCCTGCAGCCGTCCTTTTTCTTGAATGGCCTGTCCGGGGCCGGGCATGGGGCCCAGGTGCCGGAGGGGCAAGTGGAGCGGTTTGATGACTGACGTTCTGAACCTGAAGGCCGAGACGCGCGAAAAGCACGGCAAGGGTCCTGCCCGTGCGCTGCGCCGCGAAGGCAAGGTGCCGGCCGTGATCTATGGGCCAGGCGGCGAGCCGGAGATGTGCGCCCTGGTGTTCAACGACCTGAAGAAGGTCGTGGGCAAGCGCAGCTTCTTCAATCAGCTCGTGGAACTCGACTTTGGCGGTGGCCGCACGGTTCGCGTGCTGCCGCGCGAGGCGCAGTTCCATCCCGTCACCAGCGATGCGCTGCATGTCGACTTCTACCGTGCCGGCGAGCACGCCACGGTCATCGTCGAGGTGCCGGTCGTGTTCCTGAACGATCTGGCCTCGCCCGGCCTGAAGGCTGGCGGCACGCTCAACATCGTTCGCCGCGCCATCGAGGTGCATGCCCCGGCCGATGCGATCCCGGACCATCTCGAGGTCGACCTGACCGGCCGCGACATCGGCGATTCCGTCCATATCAGCCAGGTCACCCTGCCGCAGGGCGTGAAGCCGACGATCACCGATCGCGATTTCACGATCTGCTCGATCGTGCCGCCGACGGTCGCCAAGGAGTAATCGTTCCGGTGCCGGGTCCGTCGAGGCAGTCATGAAAGTCTTCGTCGGGCTCGGCAATCCGGGCGACCAGTACGCGCGCAACCGCCACAATATCGGCTTCATGGCCCTGGAGGCGCTGGCTTCCCGCCACCATGCCGGCAACTGGCAGCGCAAGTGGCAGGGCAGGATCTCGGAAGCCACGCTGGGCACCGAGCGCATCCTGCTCCTCATGCCGCAGACCTACATGAACGAGTCCGGCCGCTCCGTCGCCGAGGCCGTTCGCTTCCACCGGATCCCGCCGCAGGACGTCGTAGTCTTCCACGACGAGCTGGACCTGGCACCCGGCAAGGTCCGGGTGAAGCTGGGTGGTGGCGTCGCCGGCCATAACGGCCTGCGCTCCATCCGCGATTGCCTTGGGACGCCGGACTACAAGCGCGTACGCTTGGGCATCGGTCATCCCGGCCACAAGGACAAGGTGCTGGGCCACGTGCTCGGCGACTTCAGCAAGAACGACAGGCTCTGGCTCGATCCGCTCCTGGATGCCCTGGCCGACGCGGCACCGCTCCTGTCCGCAGGTGACGATGCCGGCTTCATGAACCGGGTGGCCCTGCTGACGGCATCGCCAAAGGCGGAGAAGCCGCCGGCTGCCACTACCAGGCAGGAACCGGCGAGTTCCGAACCGCCTGGTCAATCCGTGCCCAAGAAGCTGCTGAGCTCCTGGTTGAAGCGTTCCGGGTTCTCGTAGAACATGAAATGGGCGCCGCCCTCCGCCTCGCTAAAGATCACGGCGCGGGCGTTCGGGTTGCGCGATGCGATCCATTCCTGCGACGACCAGTGGAAGAAGCTCGCACGCCCTCCGATGACCAGGGTCGGCAGGCGGATCTGCTCGATGATGTCGCGCCAGTCGTTCAGGCAGTGGTCGAACAGGAGGTCCGCCGCAAAGCCGCGCGGGAACTTCAGGTTCTCCTGGACGATCCAGTCGAGGTCGGCCGCCGGAAAGGCCGGGGTGAACATGCCGTGCAGGATCTCGCGCAGGCTGGCCGGATCGGTGGCATCACGAACCCTGGCGCAAAGCGCGGCGGTGGCATTGGGATCCGGCAGGAACGCCGCGTAGCGCTGGCGATCCTCCTCGCTCCAGCCCGGCAGGGCCGTCGCCATCGGCGCCTGGTCGACGATGACGAGCCGGCGAAGCCGGGCCGGGCCGAACAGGTCGAGATAGCTCCAGATCACCGAGGAGCCCATCGAATGGCCGAGCAGGTCGACGCCGTCCTGCAGGTCGAGCTGGTCCAGCACCTCCGCGAGATCCGCCGCCAGCCGTGCGACCCGGTAGCCCCCCATCGGCTTGTCGCTCTCGCCATGGCCGCGCATGTCCAGCGCCAGGACCCGACGATGCTGCGCCAGGAACGGGATGTTGTGCTTGAAGGTGGCGGCGGTCTGCGACCAGCCCGGGATCATGACGAGCGGCCGCCCCTGGCCCTCGTCGATGGCGCTGAGCGTGACACCGGACGGAAGAACGAAGCGGCGGATCGGCATGGGGGGATTTTCCTTCTCGTTCTGGCGGAGCTTCATGCGGCCACCGCCTTGTCAGCAGTGCATGGGCCTGGACGACACTGCTAAGGCGACGCTCAATCCTCTTCGAGCTCTTTGCGATACTCCGCGAACTTCGCCAGCGTCTGTTCGGGCACGACCGGATAGTGCAGGTCGAGCCTGCTCAGGTTGTCGACGACGGCGGCCACGACCACCAGCCGCGTAAACCACTTGTTGTCGGCCGGCACGACGTACCAGGGCGCCTGCGGCGTGGCGGTCGCCTTGATGGCTTCCTCGTAGGCCTGCATGTAGTCCCTCCAGTAGTGCCGTTCCTTCAGGTCCGCCGGCTCGAACTTCCAGTGCTTGTCCGGCTCGTTCAGGCGGCTCAGGAAGCGCTTCTTCTGCTCCTTCTTCGACACGTTCAGGAAGAACTTCACGATCACCGTGCCCTGCCGGGCCATGTGACGCTCGAAGTTGGCGATATCTTCCAGCCGCTCGTCGAAGATCTTCGGCGTGAGCAGGGACCAGGGCAGGTGCTGGGCCTGCAGGATCTCCTTGTGCACCCGCGCGACCAGGACCTCCTCGTAGTAGGACCGGTTGAACACGCCGATCCGTCCACGCTCCGGCAGCGCCTTCGTCGTCCGCCACAGGAAGTCGTGGTCGATCTCCTCGGTGGATGGCCGCTTGAACGAGAAGACCTGCACGCCCTGCGGGTTGACGCCGGACATCACGTGCTTGATCGCGCTGTCCTTGCCTGCCGCGTCCATCGCCTGGAAGATCAGCAGCAGCGACCAGCGGTTCTGCGCGTAGAGCATCTCCTGATAGGTCTTGAGCCGCTCGATCCCGGTCCGCAGGTATTCCTGGGCATCCTGCTTCTCGAGCGCCAGCTCGTGGGTGTCGCCCGGATCGTGCTTGGCGAGGGAGAAACCCTTGCCGGAATCGATCCTGTATCGCTCCAGGAACTTCGCCAGGTCCACCATCATCGCCGTGCCTCCCGCCGCGCGACACCTTCGTTCCCGTGTAGGATCAACCGGCCGAAAAGCGAAGGTCCGCTTGCGCCAGGGGCCGCCGCTCTCCCCTCGCGTGCGGCGGCTTTGCCGGGTAGAACCCCGCCAACTGTTCTTCCTCCAAGCATCGCTGGATCGTCATGGGCTTCAATTGTGGTATCGTGGGCCTGCCGAACGTCGGCAAGTCGACGTTGTTCAACGCGCTCACCAAGACGGCGGCCGCGGCCGCCGCCAACTATCCGTTCTGCACGATCGAACCCAACACGGGCCGCGTGCCGGTCCCCGATCCCCGAATCGAGAAGCTGGCCGCGATCGCGAAGTCGCAGAAGACGATCCCGACCCAGCTGGAGATCAAGGACATCGCGGGCCTGGTGAGGGGCGCCTCGAAGGGGGAAGGGCTGGGCAATCAGTTCCTGGGCGCCATCCGCGAGGTCGACGCGATCCTCCACGTGCTGCGCTGTTTCGAGGATCCGGACGTCACCCATGTCGAGGGCGGCGTCGACCCATTGCGCGACCTGGAGTTGATCGAGACCGAGCTCCTCCTGGCCGACCTGGAAAGCCTGGAGCGCCAGCGTGACGCGCTGGTCAAGCGGGCCAAGGGCAACGACAAGGAAGCCAAGGAACGGCTGGCGCTGGCCGAGAAACTTCTCCCGCCGATCGGCGACGGCATCCAGGTCCGCTCCATCAAGATGTCGGAGGAAGAGCGCAAGCTGGCGCAGGGCTTCCAGCTCATGACAGCCAAGCCTGTCCTCTATGTCCTGAATGTCGAGGAGGCCTCGGCCGCCACGGGCAACGCCTACAGCGCCAAGGTCGCCGCCGAGGTAGCCAAGCACGATGCCGGCTCGGTCGTGATCTCGGCCTCGATCGAGGCTGAGCTGGCACAGCTTTCGGACGAGGAGTCGGCCGAGTACCTGGCGAGCCTGGGTCTGGACGAGCCGGGCCTGAACAAGGTCATCCGCGCCGGCCACGACCTGCTGGGCCTTTTGACCTTCTTCACGGTCGGGCCGAAGGAGGCCCGGGCCTGGACGACCCATAAAGGTGCCACCGGGCCCGAGGCCGCGGGCGTCATCCATACCGACTTCCAGCGCGGCTATATCTGCGCCGAGATCATCGCCTATGACGACTACGTGGCGCTGGGCGGCGAGCAGAAGGCGAAGGAAGTCGGCAAGATGCGCCTGGAGGGCAAGGACTACGTCGTAAAGGACGGTGACGTCTGCCATTTCCGCTTCAACGTCTGACCTGCGGACCGCCTGATCCCGCTGCCCGATCCCCCTGATTGTGCACGTGCGATATGATACCTACTTCTTCATCCTGTGATGGAGGACATGGGTCATGGATTTCGAGCGGCCCGTACTCGCGTTGACGGCCGGGCAGGCGGATGTCGAGGAGCAGGCCACGGCAGCAGCTCCGCAGGGCGATCCCGGCGACGGCGTCCTGTTCGACGCCTATTCCCGTGCCGTGGTGACGGCCGCGGCCAAGGTGGCACCGTCGGTCGGTCACCTGCAGGTACGCGGCGCATCCGGGCAGGGCACCGGTTCGGGCTTCCTGGTGACGCCCGACGGCTACATGCTGACCAACAGCCACGTGGTGCACGGCGCACGTGAGCTGAAGGTCGACTTTCCCGATGGCTCGCGGCGCGTCGCCTACCTGGTGGGCGACGATCCTGACACCGACCTTGCGGTCGTGCAGGTGCATGGTTCGGGCTTGGTTGCCGTCGAACTCGGCACGACCTCGGGCCTGAAGGTCGGCCAGCTCGCGCTCGCGATCGGCAACCCGCTGGGCTTCGACCACAGCGTGACCGCAGGGGTGGTAGGGGCGCTTGGCCGCTCGCTGCGCTCCCGCTCGGGCCGCTCCATCGACGACGTGATCCAGACCGACGCCGCCCTCAATCCTGGCAATTCGGGTGGCCCGCTCGTGGATTCGCAAGGCCGGGCGATCGGCGTGAACACGGCGACGATCATGGGCGCCCAGGGCCTGTGCTTCGCCATCGGGATCGATACGGCACGGTTCGTCCTGCAGGAGATCCTGCGGCATGGCCGGGTGCGGCGGGCTCATCTCGGCGTGGCAGCCCAGACCGTCACCCTGCCCAGGCGGATCGTCTTCGCGCTCGGCCTGTTCGGCGATACCGGCGTCCGGGTGGCCCAGGTCGAGACCGGCAGCCCTGCGGACGCCGGCGGCCTCCTGTCGGGCGACCTTCTGATCGACCTGGACGGCACGGCCCTGCCGTCCGTCGATCGCCTCCACCGTCTGCTCGACGGCGCGATGATCGACCGGGAGGTCCCGGTCAGGATCCTGCGCAATGGGCAGGTGATCGAGCGGAAGGTGCTTCTGAAGGCGCGTGACTGACGCTCAGAGGTCGAGGTCGACCGTGACCGGGACGTGATCGGACGGCTGGTCCCAGTTGCGGGCCGTGCGGTGGATCGAGCCGCCGAGCAGGCGATCCTTGATGGAGGGCGACAGCCAGACATGGTCCAGGCGGCGGCCCCGGTCGCTGACTTCCCAGTCCCGGTTGCGGTACGACCACCAGGAATAGAGCTTGGTCGGTGGCGGGACGAGCACCCGCAGCGCGTCGGTGAAGTCGTAGGCGCGCTGGACACGGGTGAAGGCCTCCACCTCGACCGGCGTGTGGGAGACGACGTTCAGGAGCTGCTTGTGGCTCCAGACATCCTCTTCCAGCGGCGCCACGTTCAGGTCACCCACGACCACCATCTTGGCCGACCGGTCCGGCATGCCCTGGAGCCAGTCCTCCATCTCCGCCAGCATCTGCAGCTTGTGGGCGAATTTCGGATTCAGCTCCGCGTCGGGGATGTCGCCGCCCGCCGGGATGTAGAAGTCGTGCACTTCGACGCCGTTCTCGAGCGTCACGAAGCAATGCCGGGCATGGTCGCTGCCGCACCACGTCCTGGTCCCTACCGAGTAGAAGGGGAGCTTCGATAGGATCGCTACGCCGTGATAGGCCTTCTGGCCATAGACGTGCTGGTGCTTGAAGCCGAGCGCCTCGATGGCTGCAAGGGGGAAGTTCGGCGTCTCGATCTTGATTTCCTGCAGGCACAGGATGTCGGGATTGATCTCGTCGACCACGCGGGCGAGCACGTCCAGCCGGATGCGGATCGAGTTGACGTTGAGCGTGGTGATGCGCAGGGGCAAGACTGGTGGCTCCAATGGGAGAAGAATCGGAGGTCAGACCGGCCGAACGAAGGCTGCGCGCAGGCGCTCGCATGGCTCGCGGCAGATGCAGCCTTCCATGTGGTCGTTCACGAGTCCGCAGGACTGCATGAACGCATAGACCGTGGTCGGGCCGACGAAGCTCCAGCCGCGCTGGCGGAGCAGCTTCGACAGCGCCGCCGACTCCGGTGTCTTGGTCAGTGCCGCCAGCGTCGCCGGCCCGATCCGTTCTGGACGGGTCGCCGGATCCGGCTCGTGGCGCCAGACCAGGGCCGCCAGCGACTGGCCGGCCTCGCGCAGCTCCAGATAGCGGCGGGCGTTGTTAAGCACCGATTCGATCTTGCCGCGATGGCGGACGATGCCCGCATCGGCCAGCAGGCGCTCCAGGTCGCTCGGCCCGAAGGCGACCAGTCGCTCCGGCACGAACCCGGCGAAGGCGACCCGGAAATTCTCCCGCTTGCGCAGGATCGTGAGCCAGGACAGGCCGGACTGGAAACCCTCCAGGCACAGCTTCTCGAACAGCCTGATGTCGTCGGCGACCGGCCGGCCCCACTCAGTGTCGTGATAGTGGCGATAGTCCGGCAGCCCGCCATGCCAGCGGCAGGTGGACGTACCGTCCGGGTCGTGGATCAGGCCGTCGCTCAAGACATCCGGCTTTCGGGTTGGGAGGCGGCGCTCGCGGCGCCGGCTTCTTCTACCAGCGCCGTTCCGCGATTGCATCGCCAGAACATGCGCGCCAACTTCCGCCGGGCCGACGGCGAGCCGACCGCGGTCGATCAAGGGGAGGGACCATCGTGGCCCAGTTTGTGGAACGTTTCAGCCTGACCGGTAAAAAGGCATTGGTGACCGGTGCGAGCAAGGGCATCGGCATCGACATCTGCAAAGTGTTGGCCGATGCAGGCGCCGACATCGTCGCCGTGGCACGCGATCGGGACGGTCTGGCCTCCATCAAGGCCGAGGTCGAGAAGTTCGGCCGCCGCTGCCTCACGGTCGAGGCCGACATGGCCACGGTCGAGGGCCCGCAGCAGGCGGCGAAGACTGCCCTGGACGCCTGGGGCACCATCGACATCCTCGTCAACAATGCGGGCATTGCCCGGGTGTTCCCCATCCTGGAGCATTCGGTCGAGGACTGGGATCTCGTGATGGCGGTGAACCTGCGGGCACCCTTCATCCTGGCCAAGGCCCTGGCGCCGGCGATGATCGCGCAAAAGCGCGGCAAGATCATCAACATCAGCTCGCAGACCAGTGACGTGGCGCTCATCGACCATTCGGCCTACACGGCGTCCAAGAGCGGCCTGAATGCGCTCGGCCGCTGCATGACGCTCGAGTGGTCGCAGCACAATATCCAGATCAATGCCGTCTGCCCGACCGTCGTCCTGACGCCGATGGGCGTGCAGGTCTGGGGCAAGCCCGAGAAGGGCGACCCGATGAAGGCGAAGATCCCGATGGGACGCTTCCTGGATGCGCAGGAAGTGGCCGACACCGTCCTGTTCCTGGCTTCCGATGCCTCGAACATGATCACAGGTTCATCGATCGTCCTGGATGGCGGCTACACCTCGGCCTGACCTCCGACATTGTCCGGACCGGGGGCGGCGGCATGCTTCATCGCATGGCCGCTCCCGGTCCTTGCTGATCTTCATGTTTGCTTCGCGATCATCTCTCTCGCGGTGCGTGTGCTCATGGAGCGTGCGGCATCAAGGCACACACAGAGCGTTCGATCCGTTCGAAAATAGGACCGTGCATCAAAGGCTTACGCTTGCGCCTCATGCGGCAGTGACCGCTATCGCAGGTTGATGGGCCTTCAACATTAACGAATCCTCACGAATGTGGCGGATTCGCCAAGCACCCTGGAAGCCTCTGTTCATGTTCTGCCACAGGCGCTGCGCTTCACCATGACGTGCGAACTGGCCAGGAAATCAGCCTTCCGCACCGATTCGCTCGGGTGGCAGCCATGGTCCTGTTCCCCCGGCCGGATTGGAGTGCTGGTGCCGTTTGTAACGGCTACGCAAGGCCGGTCCTTCATATTCTCTTGTTAGTGGCAGGCGGGAAACGGCCGCCAAGCCCCTCGATGCTGCCCATCCGGTCAGGAACGCCTTCAGCGATGCGCGAAGATGGGTCCAAGAGCGGTAAGCCGTCTATTTTTGCATGTTTCCGTGCAATTGTCTGATATATGCGACAAAGATCCAATCGTCGCATGAGGCATATTGTCTAAACGAAAGTTTATGCGGACGAGGCGCTTCTCGACCCTGACATGAACTGGATGAAGATTTCTCAAGTTCCGATATTTCAATAGATATGCGTGGAGTTGTTCTGAGAGACAGCCCGCCGCGGGTCATGCGGTTGACCCGGTTACGGTGCGGCATCAGGGAACAACTATGCGCTTCTCCGGAAACTCGTGGCGCTGCAGGACACTGACGGCCTTCGGCTCGTGCGTGCTCGCCGCCTTGTCGCTCAGCTCCATCTGGCCGCCCGCAATGGCAGCGGCTGGCACGAAGATCGAGGACCGGGTCCAGCTGCAACGCAATGCACCGCGCGGCATGGAGTTCGTGCCGGTGGCCCGGGCAGGCTCGTCGAACAGCGGGAAGACGTCCCTTGGCGTCGATATCGTCGCCAGGATCAACATTGACGGCAATGCGATCGACAACGCCTATGCCAACGTCTTGCCGCTGGATCGCAACAACAACGGCAAGCACGAGCTCGTCCACTGGAACGGGCACCGCTTCATGCGGGTCTATGACCTGGCCGGAAAGAAGATCTGGCAGGTGACGAACAGTTCGGGACGCAAGCAGGGGCCGGAAGCCTATATTCAGCGCGACATGGCGGCCGTCCTGGACCTGGACGGCGACAGCAACGACGACATCCTGCATTGCTGGCAGTCGGGCTCGACCAAGCGGCTCGTCGTGCGGAACAGCTCGACCGGCAAGGAGATCCGCAGCGTCGCCCTGGAAGGCCAGCCGCTCACGGCCATGAGCTACTGCCGGCTCTCGGTGTACCGGAAGGAGGCTGACGGCAAGCACATCATCCTGGTCGCCCATGCCCAGCCCGGCGGCAGCAGCAAGTGCGGCGGCAGGAACTGGATCGACAACTGGACCAGGGTCGTCGCGTTCGACACGAGCCTGAACAAGCTCTGGCAGAAGGACACCTGCGACGCCGGCCACCACACGGCTGCCGTGGATGCCGACAAGGACGGGCTCGCGGAGTATTTCTTCGTCGGCAAGTACTCGATGGACTTCGGCGGGAAGGTCCGCTGCACCCTGCAGGGCTGGAATTCCGAGGATCATGTCGACGGGATCCGGATCGCCCAGCTCGATCCCGCCAGCTCAAAGCTCACGGCGGTGGCGGCCGGCCGAACCGGCAATGGCGCGTTCGATCCGGTCACCTGCAAGCGGCTCTGGACGGCTGCGGTGACCAACGCGCAGGAGGTCGCGGTCGCCCAGCTCGACCCGGCGCCCAAGCCTCTCTCGATCCTGATGACGCCGCGCGGCGGCAGCGCTTCCTATGTGGTGAACACGAGCGGCAAGGTCGTGCGCAAGATCGGCTATCGGGTCATGCCGATGCAGAACGCAGAACTGGATGGCGACCGCCGTACCGACGAGGTGATCTCCATGTTCGGCGACGTGTTCAACGGCGCGGGCAAGCAGATACTGTCCGAGAATTGGTACTGGAACCTGAAGGGTACCAAGGTCGCAACGAAGAGCAGTTCCAGCGTCTACGACAAGTGGGCCGCGTTCCCGCTCCTGTTCGACATGGACGGGGACGGACGCGATGAGCTCGTGGCGTGGGGACAAAGCCTGATCGTGGTCGGCCGTCCTCGCTGAGCTGATCTGGGCGACGGGGCTGCTCCTGAGGGGCGGCCCCTTTTTTCGTCGTCAGTCGGTGAGCACGATGCCATCGGATGGCTCGAACGCAACCCAGCACTGCGTGCCGGCCCGGTACGGCTCCTCGCGGGATCGCGACTGGTTGTAGCGCAGGACCGCGACCCGCCCTGTCTGCTCGGTCTCGACGAAGACCTGGCTGTTGTCGCCGAAATAGGCGACCTGCGCGACCTTGCCCGGCAGCCGGACCCAGCCCAGCTCAGGCTCCTCGCGATACAGGCGCATCTTCTCCGGCCGCACGGCCAGCGCCACGTCCGTGGTCGCCGGATAGTCCCAGGGTACGTCGACCAGCCCTACGCCCTTCACATCCAGCCGCGCCTGTCCGTTCTCCGCCGATATCATCCGGCTCTCGAACAGGTTCATTTCCCCGATGAAGTCGGCCACGAAACGGCAGTTCGGCTCCTCGTACAGGTCCCAGGGCGGCGCCACCTGCAGCACCTTGCCCTTGTTCATCACCGCGATCAGGTCCGCCATCGACAGCGCCTCGTCCTGGTCGTGCGTGACGATGACGAAGCTGATGCCGACCTCCTGCTGGAGGCGGACCAACTCCAGCTGCATGTCCTCGCGCAGCTTCTTGTCGAGCGCCGAGAGCGGCTCGTCCAAAAGGAGCAGCTTGGGCTTCTTGACCAGGGCACGCGCCAGGGCCACGCGCTGGCGCTGGCCGCCCGACAGCTTGTCCGGCTTGCGGTCGGCGAACGGCCCGAGCTTCACCATCTCGATGGCTTCTTCGACCCGCGGCTCGATCTCCGACCTCGGCACGCCCGAGACCTTCAATCCGTAGCCGACATTCTCGCGCACATTCATGTGCGGGAACACGGCATAGGACTGGAACACCATGTTGACCGGACGCCGGTTCGGCGGAACGCCGGCCATGTCCTCGCCGTCGATCAGGATCCGCCCGGAGGTCGGGTGCTCGAAGCCTGCCAACATCCGCAGCAGCGTGGTCTTGCCGCATCCCGACGGCCCCAGCAGCGCGAAGAACGAGTTGTTCGGCACGTCCAGCGAAACGCCGTCCACCGCCTTGAAGGATCCAAAGCTCTTGTGGATGTTCTCGAACCGGACGATCGGCACGCCGTTCTTCGCCATCAGCCGATGCCTTCCGAGGGTTTCTGCAGCCGCAACGCGATGATGGTGAGCGCCACGGTGAACAGGATGAGGATGGTCGAGGCGGCGTTGACCTCGGGCGTCACGCTCTGGCGGACCATCGAGTAGATCTTCACCGGGAAGGTGATCGTGTCCGGCCCGCTCGTGAAGAAGGTGATCACGAAGTCGTCCAGCGACAGCGTCATGGCCAGCAGCGCGCCGGCGATCAGGCCGGTCTTCATGTAGGGCAGGGTGACGTTCCAGAAGGTCTGCCACTCGCTGGCGCCCAGATCCTTCGAGGCCTCCTCCAAGGAGCGGTCGAAGCCCTCCATCCGCGCCCGCACGACCACCGCCACGAACGGGAAGCTGAACACGATGTGGCCGATGATGACCGAGCTCAGGTTGAGTGGCCAGGGCAGGCCGGTCGGCCAGCCGACGCGGGCATAGAAGACCAGGAGAGCCACGCCCATGCAGATCTCGGGGATGACGATCGGGAGCGCCGACGCGCCGTCCAGGACCGGCTTGCCCGGAAACCGGAACCGGTAGAGGCCCAGCGCCAGCAGGCCGCCGATGATCACCGAGAAGACCGTGGAGATGAGCGCGATCACGATCGAGTTCACGAACGCCTCGATCAAGGAGGCGTTGTTCAGGGCGCGCCCGTACCAGTCGGTCGTGAAGCCGGTCCAGACGATGTTGCGGCGTGACTGGTTGAACGAGAACGCCACCAGCACCACGATCGGCGCATACAAGAACACGAACACCACGAGCAGCCAGAGCCGCACCCAGGTGCGGCGGGTGAACTCGAGCGGTCCGATCGGCCTACGCATCGGACCGCTCTCCCCGCGCGGCGAACCAGGCGCGCAGCGCCAGGGCGATGAAGGTCAGGTAGAGCAGCATGAAGGACAGGGCGGCCCCCAGCGGCAGGTTGTTCGCAGCGCGGAACTGGCGCTCGATGACGTTGCCGATCAGCTGGCTGTCCGGTCCGCCCAGCAGGTCAGAGATCAGGAAGGTGCCGAGTGCCGGGATGAACACCAGGATCACGCCGGAGATGATGCCGGGCTTGGCCAGCTTCACGATGACCTCGAAAAAGGTCCTGACCTGACTGGCGCCGAGGTCGAGCGAGGCCTCGATCAGCGAGCGGTCGAGCTTCTCCAGGTTGGCGTAGAGCGGCAGCACCATGAATGGCAGGTAGACATACACGGTGCCCAGGATCACGGCGGCATTGTTGTAGAGCAGGTTCAGCGGCTGGAACTGGTCTCCCATCAAGCCGCCTAGCCCGACCGGCGTCAGCAGGAACTTGATGGCCGTCCACACGCCCCGGATGCCGTCGTTCAGGAAGCCGTTCTGCCGGAGCATGGCGATCATCGCATAGGTGCGGATCAGCATGTTCGTCCAGAACGGCAGGATCACGAGCAGCAGCAGGATGTTCTTGTAGCGCTCGGGCGCGAAGCAGATCGACAGGGCCACGGGAAAGGCGACGACCAGGCAGACGACGGTCGAGAGAATAGCGATCCAGAGCGTCTTGAAGAATAGCTGCAGGTAGATGGGCTGCAGCGCCTCGGCGTAGTTCGACATCGTCCAGGTGACGACGATGTCGACGGGACCCTGCCGCTCGCCCACCGCGAACAGCCAGATCCAGCCCAGAGGAATGAGGAAGAACAGCAGGAGCCAGAGCGCCCCGGGTGCGATGAAGGTGAGGAACACCCAGGGCTGCTGTCGCCAGTTCTCCAAGCCGTTTCCTCACCGTTGCAGCAGTAGGCCGGAGCCACCGATGATGATCGGGTGGAATTGAAGAGAGACGCCGCTGGCCGTCAAGCAGCCAGGATGCGGGTCAGGGCGTCCTCGAACAGCTTTTCTACAGCTTCTCCCTTGTAGGCCGGCACTTCCGACTGGGCCAGCACGTCCTGCGGCGGATAGACCTGCGGATCGGTCCGCTCCTCCTCCGGCAGCAGCTCGACGGCGGCGGCGTTCGGGATCGCGTACTGGATCTCCTCCGCGATGGCCGCATGGACCTCGGGCGTCAGGATGAAATTGATGAAGGCATGGGCGTTGCCCGGATGTGGGGCGCCCTTGGGAATGCACATGCAGTCGATGCCGAGCACAGTGCCTTCCTTCGGCACCGCGAAGGCCAGATCGTCGTCCTCGGCCATCACCTGGCGCATGTCCCCCATCCAGTCGACCGCCAGGTCCACCTCGCCGGACAGGAGCAGGTCCTGGCCCGTGTCGGGTGCGAAGATCTTCACCGTGCCCCGCTTCTTGACCGCGATGAGCAGTTCCTCGGCGGCCTTGATGTCGGCCGGATCCTCCGTGTTCAGCGACTTGCCCAGATATTTCAGGGCGCAGCGCACGATGTCCGTATCGTTCGGCAACGACACGCGACCCTGCGGGGCGCCCTCGCCGAACACCGCATCCCAGGACACTGGCGCCGTGGTCACGGCCGACTTGCGGTAGCCGATCACCAGCAGGCTGTAGGTATAGGGTGCGCCGTACTTGAGGCCCGGATCATAGCTCTGGTTGGCAAAGGCCGGCGCGATGTTCTTGAGGTTGGGGATCTGCGCGTGGTCCAGTTGCACCAGCATATCGGCCGCGATCATCCGCTCGACATAGTTGCTCGACGAGAAGATCACGTCATAGCCGGGATTGCCCTCGCGCAGCTTGCCGAACAGCTCGTCCGAGGAGGCGTAGAGATCGTAGCGGACCTCGATCCCGGTCGCGTCGGTGAACTCGGCGATCGTGTTCGAGCCGATATAGGTGTCCCAGTTGTAGACGTTCAGGCGCTTTTCTTCCTGCGCATGAGCCAGTCGCGATAGCGGCAGGACGCCCGCTGCCGCAAAGGTGCCGGCCAGCATGGTACGGCGGCGGAGTGGGCGCATCACGATCTCCCTCAAGGTTCGGCAAAGCCCGTCACGGCCTCTTGAGACCGGACGATAGCGCTCGTTTGATGACGGCTCAAATGTGAACGGCTCCGAAAGGGGGCCGTTGCATCGGGAACCGCCGGCGTTGCTCAGGCCGCCAGCACCCGTGTCATCGCCTTCTCGTAGAGGGTTTCGACCTCCTCGCCCTTGTAGGTGGCGTACTCGCAGCGGGCCAAGGTCTCCTCCGGCGGATAGATGCCGGCATCCTCCCGGTCGGTTTCCGGGATGAAGGCCATTGCCGCCTCGTTCGGGCAGCCATAGCCGACCTCGGTGGCGATCGCGCCGTGCACCTCGGCCGTCAGGATGTAATTGATGAAGGCATGCGCATTGTCCGGGTGCGGCGCGCCCTTCGGAATGCAGAGATTGTCCGTCCAGAGCAGGCTGCCCTCGACCGGAATGACGTAGGCCAGTTCCGGGTCCTCGGTCGCCACCTGCTTGATATCGCCTGACCATTCCAGGCAGGCATCCACTTCTCCTGCCATGAGCAGGTCCTGTCCGGTGTCGGGCGCGAAGGTCTTGATGCCCTGCTTGATCTTGATCAGGTAGTCGGCCGCAGCGTCGATCTCAGCCGGGTTCTTCGTGTCGAGCGAGGCTCCGATCACCTTCAATGCCATGCGCAGCGAATCGACATCCGCCAGCAGCGAGAAACGGCCCTTGACCGCCTCGTTCTCCGTCATGTCGCGCCATGAGCTCGGCACGGCCGAAAAGATGCTGGTCCGGTAGCCGATGCCCTGGGTGCCCCAGAAATATGGCGCGGCCCATTTCAGGCCCGGATTGTAGGGCGTGTCGGCGAACGCGGTCGCAATGTTCTTCAGGTTGGGGATCTTCGCGTGGTCGAGCGGGATCAGCATGTCGGCGACCGCCATGCGCTCGACGATGTTGTTGGACGGCACGATCACGTCGTAGCCCGGATTTCCCTCACGCAGCTTGCCGAACAGCTCGTCGGCGCTGGCGAACAAGTCGTAGCGGACCTTGATGCCCGTCGAGTCCGTGAAGTCCGCGAGGGTCGTGGAGCCGATATAGGTGTCCCAGTTGTAAACATTGACCTCCGGTTCTTCCTGAGCCGAGGCCAAGCGACCGAACGGTGCGACAGCCGCCATGGTGATGGTCGCCCCGAGGAGGTGACGGCGCGACAGGAAGGGCATCGGAAGGGGTGAGGGGCGTCGTGCCACGCAGACGGTCTCCTTCTTGGGGCCTGTATCGTGCCGAGACGGTCGCCACCGCCTTCCTGCCTGTCAACAATTCCCTTCCGCATTGCAACAAGGGGGCCGGCTCCAGCCAGGGCAGGCTGTCTTCAGGCCTGCCCCGGTGCGGCGGCGAGCTGATCGTTCAGCCTTGGGCGGTGCGATGATGGTCCAGGAAGAACCGGATCATTTCGCGCGAGGCATCCGGGCCGCGCGGATCGGTATAGGAACCTGTCGAACTTCCACCGAACCAGGCGTGACCGGCACCATGCACGGTCCACTGTTCCAGCATCACCCGGCCGCGCGGATCGGCATAGGATGCACGGCTGTAGTCGTGCCCGCCGTCGACCTGGTCCTTCTCGCCGACCCGGGCGTAGTGCTGCCCGGCAGAGGCTTGTTCGATGATCTGCACCGCGTTGCGGGGATGCACGGTACCGTCCTGCGAGCCGTGGAACACGATGGTCGGCACGACGCGCCCCGTCCGGGGCGGGAAGCTGGCCGCACCCTGCCGCATGGCCGCGAAGGCCGACGGCATGTCCTGGGCGGCGCCGTAGGCGAGGCCTGAATGCACGCCGACCGCGGCGAACAGCTCGGGATGAAGGCTGGCGAGATTGAGCGCCGCTGCGCCACCCGCCGAGAGCCCGCCGATATAGACGCGGTCCGGATCGACCGGCTGGTCCCGCATGATCTGGCGCACGATGCCCACGATCAGGGAAGGCTCGCCCTGCTCGGCTGCGAGGTGCGCCCGCTCGAACCAGTTCCAGCACCCGTTCGGGTTTGCCGACTTGGGCTGCGCCGGATAGGCCACGAGGAAGCCCCGTTCTTCGGCCAGCGCGTTCATCCGCGTCCCCGCGGCGAAGTCATCCGGGTTCTGGGTGCAGCCATGCAGCATCACGACCAGCGGGAGCGAGCCGCCACGGGCGCTGGCCGGCACATACAGCTTGTAGGTGCGGCTGCCGAACGGGTTCGCGAAGCTGCGCTCGACGAAGGTGGCGCCATCCGGGACCGCGACGGCCGGCTCAGCCGGCATGCGCCCCTTGAACAGTCCCTGCAGGCCCGAGGGGAGATGCTGCTTCAGGCTCTGCAGGTCGAAAACCTGCGCAGGCGGTACGTTCACCTGGACGGACGGGGCAGGTCCGCCACCCTGGCGCAGCAGCGCGGTGGCTTCGTTCAGCCGGCCGGACCGGATCAGGCGAAGCGCATCGGAGATGTTAGGCAGGATCTTGGCGGACATCGGATATGGTTCTTTCGTCAAAGTGCGGGCAGGCTGTTCAATGGATCCGGTCGGCGAGGGCAGCCTTGACCTCCGGGCTGGCCGAAAGAGTGCCGAGCACCACCACCGAAGCGATGGCGGCGCTGGCGAGTTCCGGGCCGACATCGGGCGCGATGCTGGCCAGGCCCAGGACATGGATGTGCAGCTTGGTACCAGCGTCGACAGCCGCCTGCAGTTCGGCGCGGGTATAGTGGCGAAGGCCCAGATCCAGCCCCTGGCGGGTGACCGACTTTTGCAGCACCTCGCTGTGGCGCTGGAGCTGGTTGCGGATGGCGGTACGGATGAAGTCGGTGCGGTTGGAATAGAAGCCCTCCTGCACCATCAGGTCGACCTGACCCAGGTCCACGTGACCGAGGTTGATCGTGATCTTCTCGCTGTCGCCCTGCTTGGACCGCTGCTCCTGCGCTTTGCCTGCCATCTTCTCCATCCACATACCATCCCGCTGGATGGTAAATTGGTTGCCGCTGTCCGTATTCAAGGGCACCCGCACGATTCCGCTCGCTCCGTTCAGGAAGCGCCAGCTACGCAACCGGCGGCGCCAGCGGAGAGTAGAGGTTGGAGATCTGGATCGGCGTGGCCGTGGCCTTTGCCGCGGGACTAGGGCTCGGCTTCCTCGTCGGCCGTGCCGATGGCAGCCATGGGGCGGCACGCACGGCACGGGCGCTTCAGGACCTCGACGCCCGACGGGCCGACGAGACCGAGGCGCTCCTGGACCAGGTCAAGCTCGCCTTTGCCGAGCTGTCGCGGGAAGGCGAGAAGCGGGCGGCCGACGAGCTGGCGCGCGCGGTGCAGACCGCGTTCACGGTGGAGCGCACCCTGCAGGGGCACCGGGCGCAGGCCGAGCGAGCGGAGTTCGAGGCGCGCATCCAGAATGTGCTCGGGCAGGTCGAGCGGCTGGGCGAACTGATCCGGCGCATCGAGCGCGAGCGCGCCGAGAGCTTTTCCAGCCTGGGCGGGCGGGTGGAGCAGGCGTTCGCCCGGGCCGAGAAGCTGGCCGAGACGACGGCTTCGCTGCGCGACGCGCTGGTCCATGCCAGGGTGCGTGGCCAGTGGGGCGAGCGCATGGCCGAGGACCTGCTGCGCGCCATGGGCCTGGTCGAGAACCTGCACTGGGTGCGCCAGCGTCAGCTGCCGGACGGTTCACGGCCGGACATCACCGTGCTCCTGGGCGACGGCCGGGTGCTGCACATGGACGTCAAGTTCCCGTTCGAGAACTGGGCGAAGCTGGTGGAGGCGGGCGACGAGGAAACGCGGGGCAGGGCACGCGCCGCCTTCGTACGCGACGTGCGCGGCCGCATCGCCGAGGTGGCGCGGCATGAGTGGACGCGCCCCGAATTGGGTGCGCTGCCGCTGGCGCTCCTGTTCGTCCCGAACGAGCAGGTGTTCGCCGGGCTGGTCACCGCCGAGCCGCTGCTGGTGGACGAGGCGATCCGGCGGCAGGTCTGCCTGGTCGGGCCGGCCAGCCTGTTCGCGGTGCTGGCGGTGATCCGCCATGCCGCGGAGGAAAGGCGGCTCGCCGACGGGCTCAAGGACCTGCTGGATGCACTCCATGGGCTGGACGAGGGCTGGCGGGCCCACCTGCACCGGCTGGATCGCCTCGGGCGCCGGCTCGAGGACGCGCTGAAGGACTGGCACGAGCTACGCGGCAGCCGGGTGCCGCAGCTCGAACGGCTCCTGCGCCAGGTCTCCGACCACGGGGCCGAGGCCGCGGCCGCCCGGCTGCCGGCTGGTCAGCCAGGCACAGACGTGGATGCGAGGAACAGTTCCTCCAGCCTTGATGGCGGCACGGCGGCCAGCACGTCCAGCGTCACGCCATCCTGACGCCGGATCACATGCGCCAAGCCGTTGCGCTGCGCGAAGTCGAGCACATCGGCGGATGCGGAGTTCATCCCGTCGACCGTGGGGAGGATCATCAGCTGCCCGTCATGCGGGCTCATGGCGAGCACGGCCGTGCGCTTGCTGGCACCCAGGTTCAACTCGCCGCCGCCCTGAATGGTCACTTCCTTGGGCAGGGCCAGGTCAATGGGCCGCCCCATCTGCGCCTGTAGCCAGGCCGGCACGTCCGCCGCCGGGACGAGCACCGGAGTCGAGAGGAACGGGTCGTCCTGGGACGGCTCTGTCAGCACAGCAGGAATCGGCATGGCCTGCGGCTCGGACGGTCGCGGCGGATCTGCGGCTTCCGGCCCGCGGGATCCTTTGAGGTCTTCGAGCCTGGCGCCCAGTCCCTCGGCCCCCTCGAAGGATGGCCGGATCAGGAGCCAGGACCCGGTGCCGACGCTGGCCAGGACCAGGCACATCAGCGCCACGATCGGCCAGCGTTGTTCCCGTGCCGGCGCTTCTGGACGCGCCACGGTACTGGGTCGGCCGGCTTTTGGTGGCGGGAGCAGGAGCGCGCTGGACAGGGATGACATGGAGGGCCGCGGCGGCTTGGGCGGCATGGTGTCGCCGGACGCGGCCACGCTCGGCAGGCCGACCAGGTCGAGTTCGAGCCCCGTCCATAGGCGCTGGGTCCGGGACATCGAGCGGAAGCGCTGGTGCAGGTCCATCTCGAACTGCCGCAGCTGCTCGACCCGAGCACGACAGTGCGGACAGGTCATCACGTGCCGGCGCAAGACGAGCCACTGCGCCCGGCGCAGCCGCCCTTCAAGATAGGCCTCGAGGTACCGTTCGAGGCTGACGCAGTCCATGGCTGCCCCCAGACCAACCGGCGCGACGGATGGTCACCAAGGCCGTCGCGGCCGAGGATGATCGGCCAGTTCCGGCGCCATGTCCACCCACCGCCGTCATCGATCGGTAGAAGACACGGACATTCGGGTGCGCCGGCCGGTATCACCCGATCCGTCGACAACATCCGATCCACGGCCAGGGTTGCCAAGCGCTGTCGATGCTCTGAACATGCCGCGTCACCGATCGCGCGTGCCGGTCGGGGGCCTCTCGCACAAAGGGGACCGACCGCGCTTGATGGCGCATGTCGGCAAGGCGGGAGGCCAAAACGAATGAGTACGGAACGCAGCACGCGCAACCTTGCGCTCGTCGGTCCGAACGGTGTCGGCAAGTCCACGCTGCTTGAGAGCATGCTGTTTGTCTCGGGCGCTCTCCCGCGCAAGGGCCGTGTGGCCGACGGCACTACCGTGGCCGACCATACGCCCGAGGCGCGGGCGCGCCGGATGAGCACGGAGCCGACCTGCGCGACATTCACGGCCAACGGCACCAAGCTCACGGTGATCGACTGCCCCGGCTCAGTCGAGTTCATCCACGATACGCGTGCGATCCTGGCCGGCGTGGACGCGGCGGTCGTGGTCGTGGAGCCGATCGTGGAGCGGATGGTGGCGGTGGCGCCGCTGCTGCATCTTCTGGACGAGATCCATCTCCCGCATCTCGTCTACGTCAACAAGATGGACCGGTCGGAAGTCAGGTGGCGCGACCTGCTGACCGGCCTGCGCACGGTCAGCCAGCGCCCCGTCATCCCGCACCTATATGCGATCGGCCGGGGCGAGGACTTGGTCGGCTATGTGGACCTGGTGGACGAGACCGCTTGGCACTTCAATGCCGGGGCGGCCGCCGACGAGATGTCGATGCCCGAGGAATATCGCGAGCGCGAGGCGCAGGCGCGCCAGGAGATGCTCGAGGCGCTGGCCGACCTCGACGACGAACTGCTGGAGCAGTTGCTCGACGACAAGCCGATCGACCCCTCCACGGTGCTGCGCGACTTGGCCCAGGGCCTGTCCTCGGACCGGGTCGTCCCGGTTCTTCTGGGGGTGGCCGAGCGCGACATGGGCGTCCGCCGCCTGCTGCGCGCCATCGTCGAGGAGGCTCCCTCGCCGCGGACCACCACGTCGCGGCTGGGCATCGCCGCCGAGGGCCCGCCGCTCGTGCAGGTCCTGAAGACCTATCACGTGCCTCATGCCGGCAAGCTTAGCCTGGCCAGGGTCTGGCGCGGGCCGCTGCGCGACGGCGCGCAGATCGACAACGCGCGGGTGTCTGGCCTGTTCGAGGTCACCGGTGCGAAGACCGAGCCGGTCGCCGAGGTGCCCTCCGGCGCCATTGTCGGCCTCGGGCGGATGGACAGCGTCCATACCGGCGACATCCTGGGCGCATCGGACGGCGACGCCCAGCACCTGATCGCGATGACCCCGCCCCAGCCCATGTACGCCTTCGCGCTGCACGCCAAGGACCGCAACGACGAGGTGAAGCTCTCGGCAGCGTTCCAGAAGCTGTCCGACGAGGATCCGGCGGTCCGGCTGGATATGGACCCGGAGACCCGGCAGACGGTCCTGTGGGGCCAGGGCGAGATGCATCTGCGCGTGGCCCTCGACCGGCTGCGGCAGAAGTACCGGCTGGAGCTGGAAACCCATCTGCCACGCACCCCCTATCGGGAAACGATCCGCAAGGGCGCCCAGGCCCATGGCCGCCATAAGAAACAAACGGGCGGCCACGGCCAGTTCGCCGACGTGAAGATCGAGATCCAGCCCCGTCCGCGCGGGCAGGGCTTCGCGTTCGCCAACAAGATCGTGGGTGGTGCGGTGCCCAAGCAGTTCATTCCTGCGGTAGAGGACGGCGCGCGCGAGGCGCTGGTGAAGGGGCCGCTGGGCTTCCCGGTGGTGGACGTCGCGGTCACGCTGCATGACGGCCAGTTCCACTCGGTCGACAGTTCGGAACTGGCATTCAAGCTGGCGACCGGGCAGGCGCTGAAGGAGGGGCTGCCGAACTGCCAGCCCGTGCTGCTGGAGCCTATCCTCACGATCAGCATGTCCGTGCCGTCGGACTACACGTCCAAGGCGCTGGCCCTGATCTCCGGCAAGCGCGGGCAGGTCCTCGGCTACGAGGCCAAGGCCGACTGGCCGGGCTGGGACGAGATCAGCGCCAACCTGCCGCAGGCAGAAAGCCACGACCTGGTTCTGCAGCTGCGCTCGATGACCCAGGGCGTCGGGTTCTTCACCTGGCGCGTGGACCATCTGGACGAGGTGCCCGAGCGGCTGATCAGGGACATCGCCGCGCAGGCGACCAGCGCCGCCCCCTAGCCTCCCGCCATCGCACAGGCTCGGCATTTGCCGTCCGGCATGTCATGATGAAGCCGTGAAACAGCGCGCCCACCATGTCCTGCCGGGCCTCGTCGCACGTCTCCTGTGCGCCGCCCTGCTGCTCCAGCTGCTGATCCCGGCCGGCATGTTGCCGGCGCGGGCAGGGCTGGCCGGCGCCGACGGCACTGTCCTGCCGGCCGTGTTCTGTGGCGAGGCAGCCGGCCGCGAACGGGGGCAGCCGGACGGACGGCAGGCCGCGCACGCCGCCGATCACTGCGTGCTATGCCGCCTGCCCGGTGCCGACAGTCTTGGCACGGGTGCCGTTGCCGTCCTGACCCTGCCGGATCGATGCCTAGCCGCGCGCCCGGAGCGCCCCGGCTTGCGTGCCTCCATGGCGGCTGGCCGGTCCGTCCGCTCCTTTGCCGCCCGCGCACCTCCCTTCCTTCCCGTCCATCGAAGCTGACACGATCGACCGGAAGAACGAGGATCTGACGATATGGCGAACGCATGGATGCGCACCCTGCTGCTGGGCAGCCTGCTCGGCGTCGGCACAGCGCTAGGTGCTGCGGCGCATGAATACAAATTGGGTGAACTGGAAATCGGCCATCCCTGGACGCGGGCGACGATGAAGGGCCAGCCGTCTGCGGCTGCCTACCTCACCGTCACCAACCACGGCACGGCGCCGGACCGGCTCGTCGCCGTCGCCAGCCCGGTGGCGCGGGCCGCCGAACTGCACAGCATGAGCATGGACAACGGGATCATGAAGATGCGCGCCTTGCCCGAAGGGCTCGAGATCCCGCCCGGTGGCACGGTCGACCTCGCACCCGGCGGGCTGCACATCATGCTGGTGGGACCCAGCCAGACGCTGGCCGAGGGGAGCCGGGTGCCGCTCAGCCTGACCTTCGAGAAGGCCGGCACGGTCGAGGTGGAGCTCGACGTCGAGAAGGCCGGTGCCAAGCCCGCTGCCCCTGCGGCGTCGCACGACCATCACGGCGGAGGCAGCTGACCATGAAGCCATGGATGAGCGCAGCCTTTGCCGGCGTGCTGGCACTGGTCGTGGTCGGGATCGTCGGATGGCAGATCGGCTGGCTGGACCGGCCGGCCCCGGAGCGGCCGCCCATTCCGGGCGTCATCCGCGAGGCCCCGGTGGGCGGGCCCTTTACCCTGGTCGCGCATGACGGGCGGACCGTCACGGAGAAGGACCTGCAGGGCAAGCTGACGCTGATGTTCTTCGGGTACCGGTTCTGCCCCGATTTCTGCCCGACCGAACTGCAGAAGTTCTCGGAGGTGCTGGAGCAGCTCGGCCCGGATGCCGAGCGGGTCCAGGCCTGGTTCGTGTCGGTGGATCCCGCCCGGGACAAGCCGGCGGACCTGGCCGAGTACGTGGCCCTGTTCGACCCGCGGATCGTGGGCCTGTCCGGTTCCGACGAGCAGGTCGCCGGTGCCGCCAAGGCCTGGCGGGTCTACTATGCCAAGGCGGAGCGCGAAGACAGTGCCGACTACCTGATGGACCACAGCACCTACAGCTACCTGATGGGCCCCGAGGGCGAGAACCTCGCCGTATTCAGTTACGAAGCCGATCCCGCCACGATGCTGGCCGTCGTCAAGGAAGCGCTGGAACAGGGATGACGGTAGGCTTCCCGGTAACATAAAGATTATCTTCCTATCATTAGGATATCATGCTAGTCATGCCCGGCTGCCACCGGAGGAGTCATGACTGCCATCGACGTCTGCTTCGCCACCAATCGCGACCTGCTCGGCTCGTCCGGCGGCTCCGCCCGTTTCGGTGGGCGGTTCAATGCCGATGGACCGCACGTGTTCCGGGTCGGCTGCGCCGAGATGATCCCGGACGGGGAGGGATGCTACCGCCCCGGGGTCGTCCGGCTGGCGCCCGAGCGACTGGATGGGGACGTTCCGACGCCCCTGTTCGGCAGCGAGCAGGTGTTCGCCAGGCTGAAGGCGCGCATGCAGGCCGAACAGGCCGACCTTCTCGTGCTGCTGCACGGTTTCGCCACCGACTTCGAGGTCTCGCTGGCACGGGCGGCCGAACTCGCGCAGCGCTGGAGCAGCGGTGGCCGGCCCATGCCGGTCTTCGTGTTCTCCTGGCCATCCGACGGCGTGGCGGTTCCCCGCGGCCGCTACGGGATGGATCGCGCCGACGCGGCTTCGTCGGGGCTGGCCATGGCCCGCGCGCTGGCAGCGCTCCTCGACTTCCTCGCCAAGGTGCGCAGCGGCCGCAACGATTGCGGGCAGCGCGTCCACCTGGTCGCCCACAGCATGGGCAACTGGGCGCTGCGCCATGCCGTGCAGGGCCTGCGCACGATCCTGGACTGCGAGCGTCTGCCCCGGATCTTCGCCAACGTGTTCCTGATGGCGGCGGACGAGGACGACGACGCGCTCAACGTCGAGTACAAGCTGGCCCCGCTCGACCGGCTGGCGAGCGCCATCCACGTGTACTACGCGAACTGCGACCGGGCCCTGGTCGTCTCGGACCTGACCAAGGGAAATCCGGATCGCCTCGGCAGTGCCGGGCCGCGCGATCGTGGCCGGCTGGGCGACCGGATCGTCTGCGTCGACTGCAGCGAGGTCGCCTGGACCGGGCTCTGCGACGGCAACCATCAGTACTGGCGATCGCGCGAGGAGGTGGTCCGCGACGCCCGTGCGGTCATCGCGGGCATGGCGGCCGATTCGATCGCGGGCCGGCGCTGGTCGCCGTCCGACCGCAGCTACCGGATCCTGCCGGAAACGCTTGCTCAGGCCGGCCGATGAGACCGGTTCGCCAGGCGGCGCAGGAAGGCGTGGAGGTCGTGGGGCAGGGCGGTAGCCAGCAGTCGCTGGGCGCCCGCCCGGGCCAGCCGTCCGGCCCAGAGCGGCCACGCTGCGCTGGCCGGCAATCCGTGGCGCAGGGAAATGTCCCGCAGTTCCCGCGCTGCCAGGAGCCAGCGCCGGTCTGACGCCCCGCCCAGGCGATAATGGCCTTCGATCGTGGGATCGTACACGAACCTGGCGCCGGCCAGATGGGCACGCAGGCACCAGTCGTAATCCATCGCCACGCGCAGCGCGGTGTCGAATCCGCCGATCCTGTCGAACAGGTCCCGCCGCACCATCAGGGTCGGATGGTTCATCGCAGGAAACCGCCGGGCGATCTTTTCCGCATAGCCCGGGTCGCCCGCGATCCGATGGAGAGGCCGGCCCGCTCCGTCCTCGCAGACCAGGTCGCCGAACACGCCATCCGCCCCGGTCGAATCCAGGACGGCTGCCGCCCGCGCGATCTGGCCCGGGCTCAACCGGTCGTCGGCATTGACGAACATCACGTAAACGCCGCTCGCCCGGGCCACGCCCTTGTTGAAGGCATCCGAGATGCCGCCATCCGGCTCGCTCACCAGGACCGCCAGCCTCGGCTCCCAGCGCGCCAGGATTTCCAGCGTGCCGTCGGTCGATGCGCCGTCGATCACGATGTGCTCGATCGCGCGCCCACGCTGTGTCGCAACCGACCGAAGCGCCGCCTCGATGGTCGGGGCGGCATTGCGGCAGGCGGTGATCACGGAAACGACGGGCAACGCGACACTCTCACAGTTCCGAGGGCTTCTTCACGAACGCCGACCCGACCAGCCAAGGCAATGTGAACGAAGCTGCCAGGACCAGCAGCATCGGGAGCATTTCCTTTGGGCCGAGCGTGAGCCCGTTGCGGACCAGGTTCATGTACATGAAGTAGCAGGTGACGATTCCGATGACCCCGCCGGTCAGTGTCAGGATCAGTCGCATCCTTCGCCAGAACAGGTAGCGTCGATAAGCGCTGCGATATCGGGCCGCCATGTTCGATCCCCATGATTCTTCACGAGAATCGCTGTGCTAGAGATGATGCTGCAGTGCAGCAAGGCTGCAAACTGTCCCACCATGCCGTCTTGCTCACCAGGTGCCGACGTTCTCGGCCGATTTCCAGGGCTCCGCCGGCTCCTTGGCCCCGCCCTTCTGCAGGATCTCGATCGAGATCCCGTCGGGCGACTTCACGAAGGCCATGCGGCCATCGCGCGGCGGCCGGTTGATGGTGACGCCATTGTCCTGCAGGTGCTTGCAGTAGGCGTAGATGTCGTCGACCTCATAGGCGAGATGGCCGAAGTTACGCCCGCCCGTGTACTCCTCCGGGTCCCAGTTGTAGGTCAGCTCGATCGGGCTTTCCGGGGTCTCGGGTGCTGCCAGGAAGACCAGCGTGTAGCGGCCCTTCTCGTTCTCGTGGCGACGGACCTCCTTCAGCCCCATCAGGTCGCGGTAGAAATGGAGAGACTTTTCCAGGTCGGTCACGCGGACCATCGTGTGCAGATAGCGCAAGCTCGTCTCCCTCGTTCCGTTCGGACAGAGATGTGGTACCGTTGCCGGCCAGGTTCCAGGAGACCTCGCTACCATGACAGCGTGACCGGATTGCGCCTATCGTCGGGCCACGGCCACAAGGACGGGCCGTGCGGCTAGGCGGGGAGCGACCGATCGTGCTGAGCTTCTCTGACGATTTCCCTGCACCCGATCCGTCCCTGTGGCGCTCCCTGGTGGAGAAGGGGCTGCGGGGCGCCGCCTTCGAGGAGCGGCTGGTCGGCCGCACCGAGGATGGCATCCGCATTCCGCCCTTGTACCTTCGCGCGGACGAGCTGCCGGACGCTGGCCTGCCCGGACGTTTTCCGTTCATCCGGGGAGGTGCGGCTTCACGGCCGCAATGGGACATCCGCTCCTTGTGCCGCCTGCCCGATCCCGTCGCCGCCAACCGGGCGATCCTGGCGGACCTGGCCGGCGGCGCCACCTCCATCCTGCTCGATGGCACCGCGCTGCGCCCGGCCGACCTGGCCTTGGCCCTCGATGGGGTCATGCTCGACCTGGCGCCGGTCTATCTCCGCGAACCGGCCGGCGACGTTCCAGCCGGCGTGATTGCCCTCCTCGACCCGATCGAGGCATGGGCGGCGGGCAGGGAAGCGGCACCGGCCGTGCAAGGCTTCACGCCGACCGCGCGTATCGCCGTCAACGGCACCGTCTTCGACGATGGGGGGGCGAGCGACGCCGAGGAGATCGGCCTGACCATCGCCGCGGTCATCGACCTGGCCCGCCAGATGGAAGATGGCGGGACGTCGGCGGAAGCAGCGCTGGGGGCCATGCTGCTCCAGGCCAGCACCGGCGTCGACTTCTTCGCCGGCATCGCCAAGCTGCGCGCGCTGCGCCGGCTGTGGTCGCGCGTGGTCGAGGTGGCGGGGGTGGAGAGGCCACCCCTGGTCCATGCCGTCAGCTCGGCGCGGATGCTGACCCGCTACGATCGCTGGACCAACCTGCTGCGCAACACCATCGCCTGTGCCGCGGCGGCGATGGGCGGGGCCGATGCGATTACCGTCCTGCCACACGACCATGCGTGCGGACTGCCCGACGCCTTTGCCGCCCGCTTGGCCCGCAACATCCAGAACGTGCTGCAGGAGGAGAGCGGCCTCGGGCTCGTGACCGATCCGCTGGGCGGCAGCTGGTATGTCGAGCAGCTCACCGAGCAGCTGGCCGGTGTGGCCTGGGCAATCGTCCAGCGGATCGAGATGGCGGGCGGATTCCGGGAGGCCTGCGAGGTGGGCCTGGTGGCGGAGATCCTGCAGGCGCGCCAGGAGGCCCGCAGCCGCCTCGTCGGCACGCGTGCCTGCCCGATCATCGGCGTGAGCCAGTTTCCGGATCCCGGCGAGACGAAGATCCCGCCCCGATCCGATACGGCTAGACGACGATTGCCGCGGTGGCGCGACGCCGAGCCGTTCGAGGCGCTGCGCGACCGATCGCTGGCCAAGGGTGCAGTACCTGTCTTCGTGTTGCTGGTGGGGCCGGCGGCGCGCCACGCCGCCCGGCTGGGATTTGCCACAAACCTGTTCGCGATTGCCGGCCTGCATTGCGTCATCGCCGACGCGGTCAACGCCTTTCCGCAGACCGGTGCCAGGCTGGCGGTCATCGCTGGGGCGGACGAGGACTACGCCGACCGGGCCGTGAGCCTTGCCGAAGGCCTTCGGCATGTGGGGGCGGAGGATGTGCACCTTCTCGGCAAGCCTAGTCCGCTCGAGGGAGCGCTGCGAGAGGCAGGCGTGTCCAGGTTCGTGGTCCAGGGCCAGGACATGGCCGGCTACCTGTCCGACATCGTGGAGCGCCTGACATGAGCCGCCTGCCCAACTTCGCCACGATCGACCTGGGACAGCGCAGGGCCGAGGCCGGCACGTCGGCGCACCCGTCCGCCGTCGAGACGCCGGAAGGCATCGCCCTGCGCTCGGTCTACACCAGCGCCGACCGCGCCGGCATCGATACGCTGGACAGCCTGCCCGGCCTCCCGCCGTTCCTGCGCGGCCCCTATCCCACCATGTACGTCCAGTCGCCCTGGACGATCCGCCAGTATGCCGGCTTCTCCACCGCCGAGGCCAGCAACGCCTTCTACCGCCGCAACCTCGCGGCCGGGCAGAAGGGCCTCTCCATCGCCTTCGACCTCGCCACCCATCGCGGCTACGACAGCGACCATCCGCGTGTGATGGGCGATGTCGGCATGGCCGGCGTGGCGATCGATTCGATCCTCGACATGCGCCAGCTGTTCGCGGGCATCCCGCTGGACGAGATGAGCGTGTCGATGACCATGAACGGCGCCGTCCTGCCGATCCTGGCGCTGTTCGTCGTGGCCGCCGAGGAGCAGGGCGTCCCGCCGGAAAAGCTCACCGGCACCATCCAGAACGACATCCTCAAGGAGTTCATGGTCCGCAACACCTACATCTTCCCGCCGAGGCAGAGCATGCGGGTGATCTCGGACATCTTCGCGTTCACCGCGGCGCACATGCCGAAGTTCAACTCGATCAGCATTTCCGGCTACCACATGCAGGAGGCCGGAGCGACCGCCGACTTGG
Source organism: Geminicoccus sp. (assembly GCF_036263595.1). Taxonomy (NCBI): domain Bacteria; kingdom Pseudomonadati; phylum Pseudomonadota; class Alphaproteobacteria; order Geminicoccales; family Geminicoccaceae; genus Geminicoccus; species Geminicoccus sp. The sequence continues at coordinate 39,722 of NZ_DATAGQ010000045.1, forward strand.
AACTGGCCTACACCCTTGCCGACGGCGTCGAATACGTGCGGGCAGGACGTGCCGCCGGCCTCGATGTGGACGCTTTCGCGCCACGGCTGTCGTTCTTCTGGGCGGTCGGCATGAACACCTACATGGAGATCGCCAAGCTGCGCGCGGCGCGAGCACTGTGGGCCAAGCTCATGAAGCCGTTCGACCCGCAGGACCCGCGCTCGCTCAGCCTGCGCACCCACTGCCAGACCAGCGGATGGTCGCTCACCGCGCAGGACGTCTTCAACAACGTCACCCGCACGATGATCGAGGCAATGGCCGCGACCCAGGGCCATACCCAGTCGCTGCACACCAACTCGCTCGACGAAGCGCTGGCCCTGCCCACCGACTTCTCGGCCAGGATCGCCCGCAACACCCAGATCGTGCTGCAGCAGGAGAGCGGCACGACCCGCCCGGCCGACCCCTGGGGCGGCTCGTACTTCATGGAGCGACTGACCCGGGACCTGGCGGAGCGTGCCTGGATCCATATCGAGGAGGTCGAGGCCAGCGGCGGCATGGCCAGGGCGATCGAGCAGGGCATCCCCAAGCTGCGCATTGAGGAGGCGGCCGCCCGCACCCAGGCGCGGATCGATTCCGGCCAGCAAACCGTGGTCGGCGTGAACAAGTACCAGGTGGACGGGGACGAGCAGATCGACGTGCTCAAGGTCGACAACAGCGCGGTGCGCGCAGCGCAACTCGACAAGCTGCGCCGGCTCAAGACGGAGCGCGACTCCGCCAGGGTCGAATCCGCCCTCGCTTCCCTTTCCGACATGGCGTCGAGCGGTCAGGGCAATCTCCTGGCCGGTTCGATCGACGCCGCGCGGGCCGGCGCAACCGTCGGCGAGATGACGGCAGCGCTGGAGAAGGTTTGGGGCCGCCACGTCGCCGAGATCCGGTCGATCACCGGCGTGTATGGCAAGGAGACCGGTTCGGTGCCGAAGGTGGCCGACGTGCGCGCGGCGGTGGAGAAATTCGCGGAGAACGAGGGAAGGCAACCGCGCATCCTGATCTGCAAGATGGGTCAGGACGGCCACGACCGCGGCCAGAAGGTGATCGCATCGAGCTTCGCCGACCTGGGCTTCGACGTCGACATCGGCCCGCTCTTCCAGATGCCCTCGGAGGCCGCCCAGCAGGCCGTGGACAATGACGTCCACATTGTGGGCGTCTCCAGCCTCGCGGCCGGCCACCTGACGCTGGTCCCGGAGCTCAAGACAGAGCTGGCCGCCCGCGGGCGGGACGACATCCTGGTCGTGGTCGGCGGCGTGATCCCGCCGCAGGACTACAACGCCCTCTACGCCGCTGGTGCTGCCGCCATCTTCCCGCCCGGCACGGTCATCGCGGATGCCGCCGGCAAGCTCCTGGACAGGCTCAACGCGCAGCTGGATTACACCGGGAGCTGAGCGTCAGGCGCGTCCGGTCCGGGGAATGCATCGGCCGCAAGACGCACGGCATGCTCGCGGATGTCCTGCGGCCAGTCCTGGATCGCCTGCCCGAACCGGGCCTCGTCGCCCGCATAGATGGCGCGGGCGGCCGCCTCGTAGCCTGGAAGGTCCCCGGCCAGCGTCACCATGAAACGGTCGGTGGCTTCCCTGGCGAGCCGCATCCGATCCGCATCGGCATTGGCAGCGCGAGCCGCATCCACCAGCTTGCGCAGAGCGACCGAGGCGCCGCCCGGCTGGCTGGCCAGCCAGTCCCAATGGCGGGGCAAGAGGGTGACTTCGCGCGCCACCACGCCGAGCTTCGGGCGGCCAGGCCCGCGCGGCGCAGCATCCTTCTTGTTCTCCAGCCGGGCCAGGACATCGTCGCTGCTGCCGCGCATGTCGAGATCGACGATCCGTCCGCTGGCATCCTCGAAGACGAACACCGCCACCCGGTCGTCGTGATCGATCACATCCTTCGCCGCCAGCGCCGCCTCTGCCAGCGAACCCGACGCAAGGCGCTTGGAGCCGGCGAAGGCGGAATATCTGCCGGTCAACCCGGTCATGACCTTTCCCCCACACGATGCTGGAGCAAATATACCCGGATAGAAATGCACCGTCAATTGTGCCCGGGTAAAACGCGTCCCTGGCCTGATGAGGTCAGGAGCGGGTCGGACGATGCCGGAGTTTCGCGCCGGTGCTGCACTGCATGCGCAGAGGACACTGGGGGCAGCGCATCTCGTTGGCCCGGCAAAGCGTCTGCCCCAGCCGCTTCAGCAGGTCGTGGAACTCGCTCAGCTCCGCAGCGGTCCAGCCCGGGGTCGCGTCCGACACGGCCCGATAAGCTGCCCGGCTGCTGCTGGTGAGCCCGAACACGCCGTAGCGCCCGAGCACGCGATGCACATGCGTATCGACGACGAAGACCGGAAGCTGCAGCGTGCTCGTGTTCAGCGTCGCCGACGCCACCTCCAGCCCGACCCCTGGCAGCCGCTCGAGCCATGCCAGGGCCCGCTCGACCGGCCAGCCGCGAAGAAAATCCAGGTCGAATGATCCGAGATCCCGATGGATCTGGCGCAGGACGACCGGCAGGTTCCTGGCTTTGGCCTCGGGAAACGTCACTTCGCTGATGACCGGCTCGATCGCCTCCGGCAACGCCTCCATCAGTTCAGGCCAGTCCGGGAACGTCTCGCGCAGCCGGTCGAACGCGGCCTCGGAGAGGCGGTCCAGGGTGCGCGTGCTGATCAGCGACTTGACCAGCTGGCTGAGCGGATCGCGCTGGTCAGGCAGGGGCAGGGGGCCGAACGCCCGATCGAGCAGATCACGGACCTGCCTGAGGTCATCGGATGCGCCAAGGTCGAACGAGATCTGCATCTGCTGGAGGAAAGAACAGGTCACGGAGGCTGTAAACCCGCCTCCGTACCTGTCAGACAGACGTCAGGCCAGCGCCTTTGCCAGCCCCAGCAGCACCTCGTCCGATCCGCGCCAGCCGATCAGCGACAGACCGACCGGGATCCCCCGGTAGTTGCCGAGCGGCAGGTTGACCTGCGGCAGGCCGGTGAGCCCGGCAATGCAGGTCAGCTCGATGATCCGCCCGACCGCGGTGGTGAGCTGCGTGAAGCTTTCGTTCCTGAGCGGCGGCAGGATCGGCGTGGTCGGCAGGCACAGCACCTTGTCCGCCCCGAGCAGCCCCTCCAGCCGCGCCCGCGCCTTCGCCCGGAACGCCTTCGGCCCCTCCAACTCATCCTCGGTCAGCAGGCTCGCCAGCGTCAGGCTGCGCCCGACCTCGATCGAGAACCGCGGCACCACCCGCTCGACCCAGGGCCGGAAGGTCTTGCCGAACTCGCCCATCTGCAGCTTGCGCTGGTTCTCCCACCACGCCGGCAGGTCACCTTCACCCAGCTCGACCTCGCGGCGCTGGCCGGACGCCCCAGACAACCGTTCGACCACGGTGGCCAGCGCCGACTGCACCTCCGGCACGGCGATCCCGAAGCAGTCGGTGGCAATCAGCAATTCGGCCGGCCGCACCTCCGACGCCTTGGCCTGCAGCAGGACCTCGCCGACCCTCACAAAGGTCTCGGCATCCGCTGCTAACCAGCCGCACGTGTCGAACGTGGGCGACTGCGTGTCCATGCCCTCGACCGGGATCCGCCCATGGGTGGGCCTGAGCCCATAGAGCCCACAGAAGCTGGCTGGCGTGCGCACCGACCCGCCCGAATCGGTGCCGAGCGCCGTATCCACCAGCCCGCCGGCCACTGCAGCGGCCGAGCCGCTCGACGAGCCGCCGGGCACGCGGTCGGGCGCCTTGGGATTGATCGGCGTCCCGTAGAACTGATTGCGTCCGATCAGCCCCAGCGAGATCTCGTCCGTGATCGTCTTGCCGACCAGCGTCGCCCCTGCGTCCAGCAGCGCCTGCACCGCCCAGGCGTGCCTGCGGGCCGGCGGATGAGTGCGCTCCCAGTCGGGATTGCCGCCGCCCGTCCGGTAGCCGGCCACCGCGAACAGGTCCTTGGCCGCGAACGACAGGCCCGCAAGCGGGCCTGTCCTCGCACCTTGGACAACGCAATCGACATGCGGCACGAACGCGCCGAGTTCGTCCTTCATGCCCTCGTCTCAGGCCTTCTTGATCGTGCGGAAGTCGATGTGCTGGTGGAACCAGTAGACGTAGTTCTCGACGTTCTTCTGCATCGCTACATCGCCGAACAGCTGGGCCAGCGGGATGCGCGGCACGTCGGCCATGACGATCCCGACCATGTTGGTCAGCGCCGTCCTGTAGGTCGCGTCGTCGGTGGCGAAGCGGGCGATCTCGATCTGCTCGTCCAGCTTCGGGTTCACGTAGTTGCAGGTGTTGAAGACCGAGTTGTTGCCACCGTGATAGGTCCAGAAGAAGTGATACTCGGGATAATCGAGCCACGGATAGAACTCGGCGATCACGAAGGGCATCTTCTTGGACGCCATGTTGGCGAACCAGTTGGCGCCCGGCACCTTCTCGATCGTGACCTTCACGCCGATCTTGGCCAGCGACTCCTGGACCAGGATCGCGATCGGCTCGCGGGTGGTGGCCTGGCTCAGGTCGAAGGACAAGGTCGTCTCGAAGCCGTCGGGCATGCCCGCCTCGGCCAGCAGGGCCTTGGCCTTCTCCAGGTCGGTCGTGAACTTGGACGGCGTCGGCCAGGTCGGCGGGAAACTGGTCATCGCCGGATCGGCACCGAACATCGGCACGCCGCGGTTGTAGAGCGCGCCGTCCATGATCTGCTGGTAGGGGATCGCATAGGCGATCGCCTCGCGGACCTTGACGTTGTCGAACGGCTTCATCTGCACGTTCATGTCGATGAACAGCAGGTCGCCCTGCACCGGCGTGCCGACCACCTTGACCTCGCCGGCCTTGGCCAGCTCCGAGTAGTCCTTGGGCGGCAGGCCCACGGAGATGTCGACGTCGCCCTTCTCGAGCAGGGCGCGCCGCGTACCGGGCGAGGCGATCTGCCGGACGATGACGCGCTTGAGTTCCGGCAGCGGCCCCGACTTCCACTCGTCGAACCGGGTCAGCACCAGCTGGTCGCCGGGCTTCCAGCTCTGCACCTTGAAGCCGCCGCCGCCGGCATCGTTGCGCTGGGTCCACTCCAGGCCCCACGGATCGGCATCGGTCGTGTGCTGCTCGACAAGCTTCTTGTTGACGATGCAGGGCACCGGCACCGCGCAGTCCGGCAGGCTCAGCTTGTTCGCCTTCTCGAAGGTGATCTTGAACGTGTACTCGTCCACCACCGAGAACTGGTCCGGGCTGGTGAGCGAGCCCGCCGCCATCTGGATTGTCGGGAAGCCGCCGGCCGCCACCGCGCGGTCGAACGAGTACTTCACGTCCTCCGCGGTGACCGGGTTGCCGTCGTGGAAGGTCGCATCCTTGCGCAGGTGGAAGATCAGGGTCTTGCCCTCGTCCAGGATCTCCCAGCTCTCCGCCAACTCGGGCGTGAACACCTTGGAGTCGTAGCCGGTCGCCCCATTCGGCATGGTCTTGGTGCCGTGGCTGACCAGCCGGTCATAGACCTGCCAGGCCACCATGCGCGCCTGGTCGTTTGCCGCCGGCAGCATCGTGTCCAGCGAGTTCGGGCCCATCTCGTTCACGACGATGAGCACGTCCTTGGGCGTGGCCGCCTCGGCCACCCTGAAGCCCATCGCTGCCAGGGCCGCGCCCCCACCCAGGAGGCCGAGCGTCGTTCTGCGATCCATATCGGTCATGCAAAGCTCTCCGGCAGTATGGTCAGTGAGGCAAACGATGCGGCGTGGCGCCCATCGTGAGCCCAAGCGCACGATGATAGGCGGCACCGAAACCAAGGATGCGGTTGTCCTGGAAGGACGGGGCGATGAACATCAGTCCCTGGGGCAGGCCGTCCGGCCGAAAGCCGTTCGGCACGGCGAGCGCACAGAACTCCATGAGGTTCACGAAGTTCGTGTAGGTTCCCATGATCGCGTTGCGCTCGATGTTCTTCTCGTTCAGCTGCGCGATCGTGAAGGTCGTGGGCGTGGTCGGCGTTACCATCACATCCACATCCTGGAACAACTTCATCGCGATCTTGCGGTAGCGTGCCAGGTTGTACTGGGCGACGAACACGTCAGCACCAGAGTACTTGGTCCCCCAGGACAGGATCTCGCGCGTGGCCGGATGGAACCGGTCACCACACTTTTCCCAGACCGGCTTCAGGTTGGCATAGCGCCGGGCAATGAAGGCATCCTCGTAGAGGAGCTTCGCTGCCGCGTGGAACGGCGCATAGTCGAACTCGACCGCCGTGCCGCCCATGCCTTCCAGGCGTTCGATGGCTGCGTCGAACAGGGCTTCAGCCGCCTCGTCCCCAAAGAACAGCCGGCTCGCCCTGGAGGGTACCGCAAAGCGGAACCGCGCCGGCATCGGCTCGATCTTGAGGTCGAAGCCCGCCGCTTCCGGCAGCGACAGCGGATCGTCCTCGACATGCTGGATCAGCTGCCGGATCGCATGGACATTGTCCTCGACGGTCAGCGTCAGGACCGTGTGGCTCGCCCCCATGCCTGCCGTCGAGATGCCGAGCGGCACCAGGCCGTTAGTCGGCTTCAGCCCCACCAGGTTCTGCAGCGCCGCCGGGACGCGTCCCGACCCCGCCGCATCGCCACCTAGCGCGAACGACACGAGTCCGGCGCTGACGACGACTCCGCCCCCGGATGTCGATCCGCCCGAGATGTAGTCCTTGTCGAACACGCAGGACGGGATCCCGTAGTCGGTGCGCACGCCGACCACGCCCATCCCGAACTGGTCCATGTTGTTCCGCCCGATCGCGATCGCGCCTTTGTCCAGCAGGCGCTGGACGATCGGATCGGTGGTGGCGGCCATGTACTCGCTGGCCCGGCAGGCATTGTTCGTGGGGTAGCCCGCGAGGTTGAAGTTCTCCTTGATGCCGAGGGGGAGGCCGAACAGCGGGTGCGTGTCCGGCGAGGCGCCGGACGCCTCCAGCGTTGCGGCGGCTGCCATTGCGTTCTCGCGCGGGATGACCAGCGTCCAGGCCGGGTCTGGCCCTCGTGCATGGATGCGCTCGTAGACGGCACTCACCACCGCCGATGGGGTGAGCGTGCCGGCACGGTAGGCGGCATGGAGCGTGCGGAAGTCCAGGCTTCCGTTCTCGGGCGACCAGTTCATCGGCTCAGAGGCCCAGCTCGGCCAGGAGCGGCGGCCATGCGTCCTTCCAGGGCTTGGCCTGCTCGAACGCGGCCGATGCCTTCAGCACCATCGGGTCGTCCAGGTGCCGCCCGATGATCTGCAGGCCGACCGGCAGCTTGTCCTTGGTGAAGCCCGCCGGGATCGAGGCCGCCGGCTGGCCGGTCAGGTTCAGGATGTAGGTGAAGGCCAGCCAGTCGCCGGTCGTCACCATCTTGCCCTCGATGATCTCCGGCCCCTGCATGTGCACCGGGAAGGGCGGCACGGCGAGCGTGGGGGTGAGCAGCAGGTCGTAGCGCTGCATGAAGCGCCACATCTTGTTCACCACCATCTTGCGGACGGTCTTGGCGTCGGTGAACTCCGCCCCCGTCCACTCCTTGGTGATCAGCGCCAGGAGATGCGGCGAGACCTCCTTCTCGCGTCCCTTGATCATCTTGCGCATGCCGGAAAGGTCGCTTTCGGCCGCCACCAGCGTCCAGAAATAGGGGAAGGGGTCCTCCCAACCGGGATGGGCTTCCTCCACGACGCAGCCCATGTCCTCGAAGACTTTCACGGCCTCCCCGACCACGCGCCGCACCTCCGGATCGACCGGCGCATACCCCCAGTCCGGGCTGTAGGCGACGCGCAGTCCCTTGAGCGAGGTGGGCTTGGCCACCTCGTTCCAGTCGAAGTCGGGCTTAGGCAGGGAATAGCGGTCGCGCATGTCCGGCCCCGACGCGATCACGCTCAGCATCAGCGCCGAATCGCCCACCGTCCGGCTCATCGGCCCGATATGTTCCAGCGACTCCCAGGAGGAGACGCCCGGGTAGCGCTCGTCGCGGCAGCCCGGATAGAGCGGCACCCGACCCATCGAGGCCTTCATGCCGTAGAGCCCGGAGTGGGCGGAGGGGATGCGGATCGATCCGCCGCCGTCCGAGCCGATCGCGAACGGCGACACGCCGCAGGCGACCGACGCCCCCGACCCAGCCGAGGAGCCGCCCGGCGTCATCATCAGGTTCCAGGGATTGCGGGTCGTCTCGAAGACAGGGTTGTGGCCGACCCCGCTGTAGCCGAACTCCGGCACGTTGGTCTTGCCGAGGATGACGGCACCCGCCTCCTTCAGCCGCTCGACCACGATGTCGTCCTCGTCCGGCACGAAGTCCTCGTAGAACTTCGAGCCCATGACGGTGCGGATGCCCTTGGTCGCTACCAGGTCCTTGATGCCGATCGGCACACCAGCCAGGACGCCCGGGTCCTCGCCCGCCGCAACCTTCCGGTCGACCTCGGCCGCCGCCGCCCGCGCCACGTCCGGTGTGGGCACGCAGTAGGCGTGGATATAGGGTTCGGTCGCCTCCATGCGCCGCAGCGCCGCTTCCGTCACCTCGGCAGCTGACAGCTCCTTGGCTCGGACCTTCTGCGCCAGCACGGTGGCCGGCAGGCGCGCGATCTCGTTATCGGTGGCTGAGGGCATGTTCTTGTTCACTTGCTTGGACATGGTCGACGAAGTGGCAGGCGGCCTCGTGGCGCCGGCCCGCGGGCTTCAGGAGGGGGGCCTGCTCGGTGCAGAGTGACGTGCCCATCGGGCAGCGGCCGTAGAACCGGCAGACCTTGGGGTCCGGGTCGATCGGGCTGCGGGGGCTCCCTTCCAGCCGCGGCGGATGCTTGCCGCGATGGGTCGGGTCGGGGATCGCCGCCAGGAGTGCCCGCGTGTAGGGATGCTTCGGCGCGCGGAAGAGCTCGTCCGACGGTGCCGTCTCGATCGCCTTGCCGAGATACATGACCACCACCCGCTCGCAGAGCAGGCGGACGACGTTCAAATCGTGCGACACGAACAGGTAGCTCATGCCGAGCCGGTCGCGCAGGTCGGCCAAAAGGCGCAGGATCACCGCCTGCACCGACACGTCCAGCGCCGAGGTCGGCTCGTCCAGGATCAGGAGCGACGGCTCCACCGCGATCGCCCGCGCGATCCCGACCCGCGCCCGCTGCCCGCCCGAGAGCTGGTGCGGATAGCGCCCGACCAGTTCCTGCGGCAGGCCCACGAGATCGACCGCCTTTCTGACCCGCTCTTCCAGCTCCGCCCGGCTCTTCGGCTTCAGCAACAGGCGGATCGGGTCCGCGATCGCCTCGAACACCTTGAAGTGCGGGTTCAGGCTCTCGGTGGGATCCTGGAACACGACCTGGATGCGCGCCCGCTCCGGCGCCTTCACGAACTTGCCGAGCGGAATGGCGCCGATGTCCTTGCCGTCGAAGTGGATCGTCCCGCCGCTGGGATCGGTCAGCCGCGCCAGGAGCCGCGCCAAGGTCGACTTCCCACAGCCGGACTCACCGACGAGGCCAACGCTCTCGCCCTTGTTCAGGACGAGGTCCACGCCATCGACGGCATGCAGCGTCCCGCGCTTCTTGCCCTCCCCGGTCGGATAGAACTTCTGCAGGCCTTTGACGTCGAGGAGCGGGCTCATGCGGGTCGCCAGCAGCGGACGAGGTGGTCACCGGCAAGCTCGGCGAACGGCAGCGGCTCGGCGTCGCACACCTCCGCCCGCCGCTCGCAGCGGTCGCGAAAACGGCAGAACGGCAGATCCGAGCGCCTGAGATCGGGCAGCCCGCCCGGGATGGAGGCAAGCTGCGAGATCTCGTCGGCCGCCGCCGGCGTCGCCGCGATCAGCTTGGCACTATAGGGATGCGCCGCCTTTGCCAGCAGCACCTCGGTCGGCGCGTCCTCCACCGTGTGTCCGGCATGCATGACCACGATCCGGTCGCAGTATTCACCGGCCAGCCCCAGGTCGTGGGTGATCAGCAGCGCCCCCATCCTGGTCTCGTCGACCATCTCGCGGATGAGATCCATCACGACCGCCTGCGTGGTGACGTCCAGCCCTGTGGTCGGCTCGTCCGCGATCAGCAGCATGGGCTCGCAGGCCAGCGCCATCGCGATCATGACGCGCTGGCACATCCCGCCCGAGAGCTCGAACGGATAGGCATCGTAGCGCCGCTCGGCATCGGGGATGCGCACGCGCGCCAGCGCCTCGATCGCCTTCTTCTTCGCGTCGCGCTTCGCGACCGGCCCATGGCGCAGCAGCACGTCCTCGATCTGCCGGCCGACCTTGCGGATCGGGTTCAGCGCGGTGCGCGGGCTCTGGAAGATCATCGAGATCTCCCGCCCCCGCATCGCCTTCATCGCTGCGCCATTGTTCGCGAGCAGGTCCGCCCCGGCGAAATGGACACTGCCGCCGCCGATGGCAGCCGTGCTCTCCAGCAGGCCCATGATCGCGAACGCGCTGACCGACTTGCCCGACCCGCTCTCGCCCACGATCCCCAGGATCTCGCCCTTGTCGATGTGGAACGACACGTCCTGCAGCGCCTTCACCCGGCCGTCGCGCGTGCGGAAGTCCAGCGACAGCCGCTCGACCCTGAGCAGAGGCTCCCTCATGTCCTCCTCCTGGGATCGATCATGTCGCGCAGCCCGTCGCCCAGGAGGTTGAAGCAGAACACCGCCAGCACGAGCGCCATGCCCGGGAAGAAGAAGGTCCACCACTCGCCGGAGAAGATGTAGCTGGCTCCCTCCGACACCATGATGCCCCACTCGGCCTCGGGCGGCCGCACGCCCAGACCGATGAAGGAGAGCCCCGCCGCGTTCAGGATCGCCCAGCCCATGTTGAGCGAGGCCTGCACCATCATGGGCGGCAGGATGTTCGGCACGATGTGCCTGGTCAGGATGCGGACGGAGCCGTTGCCGCCCATCCGCGCCGCCTCGACGTAAGGCGCGTCCCGACGGACGTTCACCTCCGCCCGGGCGTAGCGGCCGTAGAAGGGCAGGTTGATGATCACCGTCGCGATGATGATGTTGACCACGCTGTTGCCCAGCGCCGCCACGATCCCCATCGCCAGCACGAACAGCGGGAAGGCCATGATCGTATCGAACACCCGGCCGATCAGCTGGTCGACGAACCCGCCGCGATAGCCGGCGATGGCCCCCAGCGCCGTGCCCAGGCAGAACGAGATCGCGACCGCCGTGACCGCCATGCCGAGGTCGAGCCTGGCCGCCACGATCACCCGGCTGAAGATGTCCCGACCGAGCTGGTCGGTGCCGAACCAGTGCTCGGCGGACGGCGGCATCATCCGCGCGTTGGAATCGGTCATCAGCGGGTCGTAGGGCACCACCGACGGCCCGATCAGCGCGCAGATCACCAGGAAGGTGAAGATCACGAACGCCACCAGCGTCAGCGGGTTCTCCGTGAACGCGTGCCTGGTGTCCTTGGCGAAGGCGGCAAGCGTCATGGCCTAGCTTTCAAAGCGCACGCGCGGATCGATCAGCCCCGCCAGCAGATCGACCACGAGGTTCAAGAGGACGTAGATGACCGCCATCATCAGGATGAAGCCCTGCACGGCCGCATAGTCCGAGGCGATCACGGCACTGACGGCATAGGCGCCGATGCCCGGCCAGCCGAACACCTGCTCGATCAGCACGTTCGACCCCAGCAGGAACGAGAAGATCATCCCCATGATGTTGGTGATCGAGAGCAGCGCGTTGCGGAAGGCGTAGCCGAACAGGACCTTGCCGCCGGACAGCCCATTGGCCTTGGCGGTGCGCACGAAGTCGCTGCCCAGCGCCGTCAGCATGGCCGCCCGCGTCATCCGGGCGATCGGCGCCAGGGCGAACAGCGCCAGCGAGATCGCGGGGAGCACCAACTGCGCGAGCGAGCCACGGAAGCCTTCGACATCACCCGCGATGAGCGTGTCGACCAGATAGAACCCGGTCACGGGATCCGGCGCCACGTAGTAGATCTCGTCGATCCGGCCCAGCGGCTGCGGCGCCCAGCCCAGCAGGTAGTAGAAGACATAGACCAGCAGGAGCGCGACGAAGAAGGTCGGGAAGGCTGCCGCGATCGTGACCGTGCCCCGGCAGACATGGTCGACGATCGAGTTCGGCCGTGCCGCGGCGAACACGCCCATCGGCACCGCGATCACGATTGCCACGAGCAGCGCCCCGAAGGTCAGCTCCATCGACGCCGGCAGGCGCTGGATCAGGTCGTCCATCACCGGCTGGCCGGTGGTCAGCGACTGGCCGAGGCTGCCGCGGCCAAGGTCGTACACATAGAGCAACAGTTGCTCCGGCAGGCTCTTGTCGAGGCCCAGGCTCTCGCGGACCTGCTGGACCGATTCAGCATTCGCGGCCGGGCCGGCGAAATACACGGCCGGGTCGCCCGGCAGCGCCCGCGACAACAGAAAGGTCGCCAGGATCACGCCGATCAGGCTGGGGACGGCGGACGCCATGCGGCGGAGAATGTAGCCAGCGGGCAGGGGCCAGGTCCTCTTCTCGGTTCACCAGCCAAGAGAGCAAGCGACATGCCATCGGGCCCAGAACTGTGATCACGAGCTTCTGCCGGCATGCGGTGATCAGTTGCTAGGCAATTGCCTCGAAAGGTGGGTGCGGATCAGGCAAATGGTCGGTTTCTTTATGTGAAAATGGCCCGGCATGGATGTTGATCCGGCAACCGGCATGGCAGCCCCCGGAGGATCCACCCGTGGCCGATCTCGTCGATACGCGGAGTCTCACCCTCAACGGCGCGCTGAAGGTGCTGCAGGCGGCCATCGCGAAGGCCGAGGAGATCGGCCAGCCCATGTGCATCGCCGTGGTCGATGCCGGCGGCAACCCGGTCGCCTTTGCGAAGATGGACGGTGCCAAGGCGCTCAGCGTCATCTCGACCACGACCAAGGCGCGCACGGCCGCCCTGTCGGCTGAACCCACCGGTGGCGCCCATGCCGACGTGGAGATGCAGGTGGCCCTGGCCCATGGCAGCCAGTGGACCAACCTGATCGGTGGGCTGCCGATCCGGGTAGGCGGCATGGTGGTGGGTGCCGTGTCGGCGGGCTCCGGCACGGGCAGCCAGGATCTCGCCGTGGCCCGCGCTGGTGCGGCGGCGATCGAGGGCGCCGACCTGTTCTTGGACTTCCAGCCGATGGGTGCGGAGGACACCGGGATCATCCGGGGATCGCATCCGCACCCGATCAGGAAAGGCTGACGCTATTCCGCTGGTGCGGGCGTCGCCGGGCTGGTGGCGGCCGTTCCGCGTCGCCCGCCCAGCCACCGGCAGACCACGTAGAACACCGGCGTGAACAGGAGCCCGAACAGGGTCACCCCCAGCATGCCGGAGAACACGGTGGTACCGAGCGTGCGGCGCATCTCGGCACCTGCACCCGTGCTCAGCATGAGCGGAACCACGCCCAGGATGAACGCCATCGAGGTCATCACGATCGGCCGCAGCCGCGTGCGTGCCGCCTCCACGGCCGCGTCCATCCGGCTCATGCCGCGCTCCTCGGCCTGCTTGGCGAACTCCACGATCAGAATCGCGTTCTTCGCCGCCAGGCCGATCAGCACGACGAGGCCCACCTGCACCAGGATGTCGTTGGAAAAGCCTGCCGCCAGCACCCCCGTCATCGCCGCCAGGATGCACATCGGCACGATCAGCACGACCGCGAGCGGCAGGAGCCAGCTCTCGTACAGGGCCGCCAGCACCAGGAATACGAACACGACCGCCGCGGCGAAGGCGAACACGGCCGTATTGCCGGCGAGCTTTTCCTGCAGGGACAGTTCCGTCCATTGATAGGCGAACCCGTTGGGCAGCACCTCGTTCGCCAGCCGCTCCATCTTGCTCAGGGATTCGGCGCTCGACGTGCCCGGCAGCGTCGAGCCCTGCAGCTCCGCGGCCGGGTAGAGGTTGTAGCGCGCGACCCGGTAGGGACCGGTAATGTCGCGGAAGGTCGCGATCGAGCCCAGCGGGACCATCGCCCCGGTGTCGCTGCGGGTTCGAAGCCGCCCGACATCCCGCGTGTCTCCCCGAAACGGCCAGTCGGCCTGCGCGGTCACGCGGAAGGTGCGTCCGGAGAGATTGTAGTCGTTGACGTAGGCGGAGCCGAGATAGACCTCCAGCGCCTCGAACACCCGGCTGGCCGGGACCTCCAGCATCTCGGCCGCTACCCGGTCGATGTCGGCATAGACCTTGGGCGTCTGGGTGTTGAACAGGGAGAACACGGCGACGAGGCCCGGCTCCGCCTTCGCTGCGGCGGCAAGCGCCTGCGTGGCCTCTTCCAGCGCCGGAAGCCCGCGGCCGTTGCGGTCCTGGACCATCATCTTGAAGCCGCCGCCCGTGCCGATCCCTCGGACCGGTGGAGGCATCAGGCTGAAGACCATGGCTTCCTGGACGCTGCCCAGGCGCTGGCGCAGATCGCCAAGGATGGTGTTGGCGTCCAGCCCCTCCGCAGCCCGCTCGGTGAACGGCTTGAGCGGCGAGAAGATGGCACCTCCGCTCGGGTTGTTGGTGAAGGTGGCGCCGTCGAAGCCGGAGAACGCGACGGTGTGCTCGACACCGGGCGTGTCCCGGACCATCTGCGCCACCTTGCGCACGACCTGGTCGGTCCGGTCCAGCGAGGAGCCGGGCGGCAGCTGGACCACCGTGATCAGGTAGCCCTGGTCCTGCTCCGGGATGAAGCCGCCCGGCGTGCGCTCCAGCTGGAACCAGGTGAGGCCGATCAGCCCGACATAGACGACCAGGACCACGGCCGACAGCCGGACCAGGCGCCGGGTCAGGCCGGCATAACCGCCGGCCACGGCGTCGAACACCCGGTCGAAGCCGCGAAAGAAGGCGTGGATCGGCCGGGTCAGGAGGTTCGGCTTGCCGTGCTCCGAATGAGGCTTCAGCAGGAGCGCGGCCAGCGCCGGGCTGAGCGTCAGCGAGACGATGCAGGAGATCGCGGTAGCCGACGCGATCGTCAGCGCGAACTGGCGATAGAACTGGCCGGAGATGCCGGTGATGAAGGCGGTGGGCACGAACACCGCGATCAGCACGAGCGCGATGGCGACCAGCGCCGTGCCCACCTCGTCCATCGTCCGGTGCGCCGCCTCCCTGGGCGTCATGCCCAGGGCCAGGTTCCGCTCGACGTTCTCGACCACGACGATGGCGTCGTCGACGACGATGCCGATGGCGAGCACCAGGCCGAACAGCGACAGGTTGTTCAAGGAGAACCCGATCGCCGACATGACGGCGAAGGTGCCGATCAGCGAGACCGGGATCGCGATGATCGGGATGATCGAGGCGCGCCAGGTCTTGAGGAACAGGATCACGACGACCACGACCAGGGCCACCGCCTCGAAGATGGTCTTGTAGACCTCGCGGACCGATTCCGCGATGAACTCGGTCGGGTCGTAGACGATCCGGTACTCCAGGCCCTCCGGGAAGTTGGCCGCAAGCTCCTGCATGGTGGCGCGCAGCGCCACGGCCGTTTCCAGCGCGTTCGAGCCCGGTCGCTGGAACACCAGCAGCGGCAGCGCCTGGTCCTCGTCCAGGTAGCCAATCGTCGAGTAGTCGACCGCGCCCACCTCGACCCTGGCCACGTCACGCACCCGTGTCACGCGTCCGCTGCCGTCGGTCTTGATGACGATGTTGGCGAATTCCTTGGGCTCGATCAGCCGCCCCTGGGTCTCCAGGTTGAGCTGGAAGGCGCCAGGCCGCTGTGTCGGCGGCTGGTTCAGGATGCCGGAGGCTACCTGGACATTCTGGGCGCGCAGGGCGTCCACGATCTCGCCGGGCGTCAGCTCCAGCGCGGCGGCACGGTCCGGGTCGATCCAGATCCGCATCGAGTATTCGCGGGCACCGAACAGGCGGACATCGCCCACGCCGTTGACGCGGGACAGGACGTCTTGGACCTGGAGGACGGCGTAGTTCGAGAGGTAGAGCAGGTCGACCTTGTTGCCCGGCGAGACCAGATGGATGACCATCAGCATGTCCGGCGAGCTCTTCTGGGTCGTGATGCCCAGCCGGCGCACCTCCTCGGGCAGGGACGCTTCCGCGATCGCCACCCGGTTCTGCACGAGCACCTGGGCCTGATCGAGGTCGGTGCCGAGCTGGAAGGTGATGGTGATCGTGAGGTTGCCGTCGGCCGTGGACTGCGAGGACATGTAGAGCATGTCCTCCACGCCGTTGATCTGCTGCTCCAAAGGTGCTGCCACCGTGTCGGCGACGATCTCGGCCGAGGCGCCTGGATAGGACGCGGTCACGGTGACCGTCGGTGGTGCCACCTCGGGATACTGGGCGACCGGCAGCTCGATATAGGCGATGGCGCCGATGATCGTGATCAGGATCGAGACGACCGCCGCGAAGATCGGGCGATCGACGAACACATGGGTAAAGCGCATTCGATCCGTCCTCAGCCTGCCGTGGTGGCGAGCTCGATCTTGCCTTCCTGGGGTGCTACCTTCGCGCCCGGCCTTGCCCGCACCAACCCGTCGACGATGACGTTGTCGCTGGCATTCAGCCCGTCGCGCACGACCCGCAGCCCGTCATGCATCGGCCCGATCCTGATCACCTTCGGCACGACCGTGCCGTCGTTGGCGACGGTCATGACGAGCTTGCGCGCCTGGTCGCTGACCACGGCGTGGTCGGGAACCAGGATCGCCTCGTAGGGCTCGGAACCGGGCATGCCCAGGCGGCCGAACTGGCCGGGCGTGAGGAAGAGATTGGGGTTGGGAACGACCGCCCGCGCCCGCATCGTGCCGCTCGCCGGGTCGATCTGGTTGTCGATGAAGTCGAGCGTGCCCTTCAGCGACCAGCTCTTCTCGTCGGGAAGGCGCAGGGACACCTCGACCTTGCCGTCGCGCTGGGGCGCCATCCGGCCGTCCATCCCCGCCCGCGCATAGGCCAGGAACTCGGTCTCGCTCATGTCGAAGTCGAAATAGATCGGGTCGAGCGACACGATCGTCGTCAGAATCGTCGCCGAGGGCTCGCCCTCGACAAGGTTGCCGATGTCGACCCGCCGGTTGGAGATCCGGCCGTTGACCGGTGCGCGCACCTCGGTGAACTCCAGGTCGAGCTCGGCCCGGGCGAGCGCCGCCTGGGCGGCCAGCACGTTGGCGTCCGCGACCTGCTTGTCCTGCAGCCGCTGGTCGAAGGTTGCCTTCGCGACGTTGGAACTGGACAGCAGCGTGCGCGAGCGTTCCAGGTCGGCGACCGCAAGCTGCTGGCGCGCCTGCGCGCTGGCGACGTCGGCCTGGGCCTGCGCCAGCGCGTTCTGGAAGGGCCGCTGGTCGATGACGAACAGCAGGTCGCCCTTCTTGACCATCTGGCCGTCCATGAACGCGATCTGCTCGAGATAGCCTGACACGCGCGCCCTCACGTCGATCGCGGCGACGGCATTGAAGCGGCCGGTGAACTCATCCCGGTCGACGATCCGCTCGACCAACGGCCTGGCGACCGTCACGGCCGGAGGTGGCGGGGCCGCAGCTTCCTGGGTGTCCTCCTCCCCGCAGGCGGAAAGAAGCATCGCCGCCAGCAGAACG
>NZ_DATAGQ010000046.1:0-4837 GCF_036263595.1 Geminicoccus sp.
GCATGGCTTATGGCGCGGCATCCATGCAAAGCGGCTACCCGAGCTTGCGCATGCCGGTGACGATCATCGCAGGCAAGGAGGACAAGGTCGTGGATGTCGACCGACACGCGGTGCGGCTCCATGAACAGATCCCGCACAGCATCCTTCAGCTGGTGCCGGGGGCAGGGCACATGGTTCATCACGCCGTGCCAGATCAGATCGCTAAAGCCATCGAAGCGATCACAGGGCCAGCTGACGAACGATGGTGATCAAGCGGCTGTCAGAAGGCTAGCGCCAAAGCGTCGATCTCTGATAGCCGCACAAATATCAACGACGATCGATGGATAACCCATCTAGTCAGCCCGTGAAATATCGACCTTCTCCTCGAACTGACCCATCTCACCGCCCATCGACTGGCTATTCTCAGTCAGCCAGTTCGAGGGTAATCGGGACAACCAAAACCAAGAGCCCTACCGATTGCCCTGGCCGAAAGACGTGATCCCGGCATGAGCCAAGTACTCTCCTCGCCTGTCCGCACACAGACGCACATGGCGGTCCTGCTGGTCCTGAGCCTGACCCACCTCCTGAACGATCTGATCCAGTCGCTGATCCCAGCGGTGTACCCGATCCTCAAAGAGGCCTATGCGCTCGATTTCGTGCAGATCGGCATGATCACGCTGACGTTCCAGGTCTCAGCCTCCCTTCTGCAGCCCGCGGTCGGCCACTACACCGACAGCCATCCGATGCCCTATTCGATGGTCGTCGGCATGACGTTCACGCTCGCCGGTCTCGTCGGGCTGGGTTTTGCCTCGACCTACGGCCTGATCCTTGTGTCGGCCGCCTGCATCGGCATCGGCTCGTCGATCTTTCATCCAGAAGCAACGCGCATGGCCCGCAACGCCTCAGGCGGCCGCCAGGGGCTTGCGCAGGGCATCTTTCAGATCGGTGGACAGGCGGGTGGCGCGCTGGGCCCACTGCTGGCCGCGCTCATCATCGTGCCGCGCGGCCAAGCCAGCCTCACGTGGTTCGCTTTCGCCGCGGTGCTTGCCATCATGCTGATGATCTGGACAGCCGGTCGACACATGGAAATCCGCAAGCAGGTCGCCGCCGCCAAAGCTTCCATCTCCCAAGCAGCAGCAAGCGGGACATCCCATTCCGGCAGGACGGTCGTGGTCGGCCTGATCGTCTTGACGTTGCTGATGTTCTCGAAGAACGCCTACATCGAAAGCTTCCGATCCTTCTACACCTTCTACCTGATGGACCGCTTCGACGTCCCGATCCAGACGTCGCAGATGATGCTCTTCGTGTTTTTGGTGGCTTCTGCCGTTGGCGCTTTGATCGGTGGCATTCTCGGCGACAGGATCGGTCGCTATCGGATCATCTGGCTCTCGGTTCTCGGCCCTCTGCCGCTGACGCTTCTGTTGCCCTATGTCGACTTCGTCTGGACCGGCGTCCTGACTGTCTTCATCAACCTGATCATGGCTAGCGCTTTCGCGGCGATCCTGATCTATGCGATGGAACTCGCGCCGAATCGGATCGGTCTCATCGGTGGGCTATTTTACGGGCTGAACTTTGGTTTGGGTGGGATCGCTGCCGCCATCCTCGGCGGACTGGCCGATACCATCGGCATCGAGCGCGTCTATCAGCTCTGCTCATTCCTTCCGCTGGCAGGGCTTCTCGCCTGGTTCCTGCCACGAATCGATGACCGCCACACTAAGCAGAACAGATGACTGGCACTGCGCCAGAATATCAATCTGAGCCGATGTCCTTCACCAGCGCGATATCCTGTTTGTGTTCTACACCAACCAATAGGTGACGATCCCACCAACAGGTACCAGGACACGCTTCCAAAAGCTGGTCGATGTGCAGGCTGATCCTGGCTCAAGATGATCGTTCACGCGTCGCGACCTGGATCAGGCTGGATTGGCTACTTTCTGCTCCTGCACACAACGCAAAACTCCTGATCCCCGCCAGTCTCCCGAGCCGCCGGAGCCGAGCCTCTTGCTCCTCCGCTCATGCTGCACGACGATCCTGTCGGATTGGCTAGTTGCACGGAGACATCCCCAATAGGCGTTTCGGCATGCTGCTCGGCTGCAGGCGCGTCTGCCTCATGGGGCCAGGAACCGCCGCATCTCGCGGACGACGAAGTCCTCGCGGTTGATGAAGAGATAGTGGGACGTGAAGGCGGGCAGCACGCGGACGACCGGTTTGGGACCATCGCCGCCATGCTGGAAGAAGCGTTCGATCGTCTGCTTCTGCCAAGCCACGATGCCCGGAAAGTTCCTGTCGAACAGCGCCTGGTCGGCAGGCTCCAGGTACCAGTAATGGGGTAGCCGCACCTTGGCCGAGTAATCGGCGAAGATGCCCAACCGGGGTGCCTGGATCCTGCGCCAATCGACCAGGGGATTGGCTGGCGCTTGCACACCGGCGAGGATCTTCGCGGAGATCTCCGGCGGGTTGGCCGCGTCGAGAACGGCGCCTGTGCTGCCGAAGATCAGGCCCAAGCAGGTCGATGTGTCGTTCTTGCGGGTTCCTGTCAGGCGCGCCTCGGCTGCCTGAAAGGTCAGGAGCGAGCGCGTGTCCTCATCGCTGAACGCGACGCCGGGAACGTCGGGGCGCCGGAACCTGGTGGCAAGGTCATAGGCGTCCAGGTAGACCAGCTTCTCCACTCGAGCGGGATATCTGGCACCCAGACGGCTCAGCTCCGATCCTGCGAGCGAATGGCCCGCGAACGAGGCCTGCTTTATCCGGTGGGCATCCATGACCTTGATGATATCACGCGTCCGAGTCGCAACGTCGTAGCCGTTGGCTGGCCGGCTCGATGGCAGGAACCCCCGGCGGGTGATGCCGATGACGTGAAAGTCGCCGGTGAACTGCACCGCGAAATCATCATAAATGTGCGCGTTGTCACCAAGCCCGGTCAACAGCACCAGCGTTCGCCGGTTGTCGGCGCCGCCAAAGTCGAGCACTTCCAGCTCGACGCCAGGGGCGACCTTGACCCGGCTGACCTCATGCGGGTTGCTGTCGCGGCATTCGGCCGGCAGGTGCCCCCGGCCATGCTTTGTCGCGGCGGCTGGTGGTGCGGGCGAGGCGGCGGCTGCCTGCAAAGGGGCTAGGCTGAGTGCGACCAAAAACACTGCGCCCCAGAGGGCAGCGCGAGCGAGACTCATCCTTGCTTCTTCCTCTTGCTGCACCGGATTCGACCGTACCGGTGCCGCCACGGCCTTCATGACCGGCCCTAGCTCCTTCTGGCGTCACCTCGACCAGGCGCTCAGGTCGAGACCTTGATCTTGCGTCTCCAGATCAGATGGCCTCGGACAGGAGGCGAGCGGCGAGTTGCTTGGCGAGGCCTGGGCTGCCCAAGCCAGGATCGTTGGTGAGATAAAGGTTGGAGATCACGACAATGCTCGCATCCACGGCAGGGAGATGACCCAGGAAGGTATCGTATCCCTGGATGTTGCCACCATGGCCGATCAGCCCGTCCAGCTTGGCCAATGCAAACCCGTACTTCTGGTCGGTGAACGGCTTGCCAGGAGCATAGGGCGTCCCGTCCAGCCATTTCGTCCTCTCCTTCTGCACGGTCTTCGAGATCAGCCGCCCGGTCGCGAGCGGCTTGGCGTAGCGCAGCATGTCCTGTGGTGTTGAGATCATGTTGCCGCAAGCCCAGGCACCACTGCCTGCGTGGATCGAGGTGATCTGGGCAAGCGAGGTGTAGTCTGGTCCCTTGAGGCTATAACCCTCAGGATGAGGATACTGGTACTTGGTGTTGAGCGGAAAATACGTGTCGCTCAAGCCGAGTGGCTTCAAAATGCGCTGGCGGATGTTCGAGCTGAGCGATCGTCCAGTGAGGTTCCTGATGATCATGCCCAACAAGACGAAGTTCGTATTGCTATAATTCCATCCCTGGCCTGGGGGGAAGTTCGGGGGCCTGGAGAGGCCGATTGTGACAAGCTCTCTGGGCGTTGCCATCGTGAAGGGCCTGGTCCAGATCCTAGCGGACGGATCGCTGCCAGGCTCGACGATATCGACGTAGTCGAAGAGGCCACTCGACATGTTGCCCAACATGCGGATCGTGATCCGGTCCGCGTCAGGGATCGGCGGGATGGCGCCGCGGATGTGTTGGGACAGCGTGTCGTCCAGGCCGATCAGGCCAGCATCGACGAGTTGCAGCAGCACCGTTCCGGTGAAGGTCTTCGTGACGCTGCCGACGCGCATAAAGCCGTTGGCCGGCATCGGGCGCCGGCCGCGCAGATCGGCCAGCCCAAAACCTCGGTTCCAGACATGGCCGTTGGAGAACCGGATGCCGACGGCGACCCCAGGCGTCTTCGGGCTCTGCGCCTGCCAATCCTTGATGATGGGCGCCATGGCCTCATCGACATGCCGATGAGCCTTATGGGAGGCCGCTCCCTCGGCCAAGGCATGTCCAGAAAGGACAGCACCCGCCAGGCCGGCAGCAAAGCCACGTCGTGAGATCATGCCGGCTGCCCCTGTCCGTTCGTTGCGCGTGCAGCATGGCATCGATCTTCAGAGAAAGCCCCTATCCAGTGGTTCCCATCCTGTCGTGGAGGGATGCCACTGGCCAGCCAGGCCTTGTGCCAAAGCCAAGTGCCTCAATTGGTCAGGTCACCTCAACTCAAGCCAGACCACCCCATAGGGGCAGGACCAGCTGCTCTTCACGCCTCGACAGGCATGTGTGTTTGCCTCCAAGCTCGACACGGCGGCGACGCGGGGGGTTGCACAGACATGACGTTCGCGGAGTTCGCGGGCTATGTGGCCGCCGGGCTCGTGTTCGCGACGTTCTACATGAAAACCATGATCCCGCTGCGCCTCGTTGGGATCACGAGCAACGTCGCGTTTC
>NZ_DATAGQ010000047.1:0-39095 GCF_036263595.1 Geminicoccus sp.
CATCCATGATGTGCCTGACAAGGGGCGGGATCTGTTCGCCGACCAGGATGCCCAGCAGACCTACCAGCGCAATGACTGGTGGTGCAGGCGAGCGGACGTTGAGAAGGGCATAGATGACGCCGACCAACAGGCCTACGGCCAGGGCGATCAGATAGGGCTTCATGATTGCACTCGCTGCAACGGCCGCTCGCTTGCACAAGACGGCGGGAGCCGGGTCAGATGAGCTGGCTTATTCCGCGACCGATGCGTGAACCGGATCGAGACGCTTGCCGTGGGCAACCCGCTCAGGAGCGTGGTGGACCATGGTGTAGGCGTAATCGATGCCCATGCCGTAGGCGCCCGAGTGCTCGCGGACGATGGTAGTGACCGCGTCATAGGTCTCGCGGCGCGCCCAGTCGCGTTGCCATTCCAGCATCACTTGCTGCCAGGTGACCGGTACGACCCCTACCTGGATCATGCGCTGCATAGCGTAGTCGTGCGCCTCCTTGCTCGTTCCACCGGACGCATCGGCGACCATGTAGATCTCGTAGCCGCCATGGCGCATGGCATCGAGCGCGAAGCTGTTGTTGCAGACCTCGGTCCACAAGCCGGCCACCACGATCTTCTTGCGCCCGTTCTGCGCAAGCGCATCACGGACCTTCTGGTCGTCCCATGAGTTCATCGAGGTTCGCTCGAGGATCGGCTCTTCGGGGAAGACGGCCAGTAGCTCCGGGTAGGTATGGCCGGAGAAGCTCTCCGTCTCGACCGTGGTGATGGTCACGGGGATGCCGAACACCTTGGCTGACTTGGCGAGCGCGACCGTGTTGTTCTTCAGGACCTGCCGGTCGATCGACTGGACGCCGAACGCCATCTGCGGCTGGTGGTCGATGAAGATGAGCTGTGAGTTCTTCGGGGTCAGCAGGTGAAGTTTTGGATCGGACATCGGCAACCTCCTTGGTTCGATGCCTGCTCCGGTCGCGTGCGGCCGAAGCGGGTCGAACGAATGAGGGAGGCTGTCGCAGGCCCAGGAGTTGGGTTCAATTATATCGAAGGCTAACCGAGGCCATCTGGCATCAATGACTTCAGCTCATCCGCCATGCGCACCAGCTCCGGCAGCGAGCCCGCTTCCAGCTTGCGCATCACCTGCGCCCGGTGAACCTTGACGGTGATCTCCTTGAGGCCGAGCGCCGCGGCGATCACCTTGTTCGCCATGCCGCCCACGACCATCGTCATCACCTCACGCTCGCGGGGCGTGAGCGTCGCGTAGCGCTGCTGGAACGCCATGAGGCGCACGCTGTCCGCACGCCGCATGCGATCGAGCCGGATGCCACGCTGGATTGCATCCAGGAGATCCTGGTCGCGAAAGGGTTTGCTCAGGAAGTCGATCGCGCCGGCCTTCATCGCCATCACGGTCATTGGAATGTCGCCGTGGCCGGTGATCATGATGATCGGGATCCGGTCGCCCGACGCGGCGAGCGCCTGTTGCAGGCTCAGCCCGTTCTGCTCGGGCAGACGGACGTCCAGCACCAGGCAAGCAGGCAGGTCCAGCCGCTCTGCGGCCAGGAAGGCCATCGGCGAGGCAAAAGACCTGCATGCCAGCCCCACCGAACGCAGCAGGCTTTCCAATGAATCGCGCACCGATTCGGAATCATCGACGATGTAGACGACGGAATCGGCTGCTTCAGTCATCGAAAGAGCTGCCTGCCGGCGAGGCCGCGGCCGGAATGATGATCTCGAAGATGGCGCCTTGCGGCTTGTTGGGTAGCGCTGCCACGCGCCCTTGATGGGCTTCGACGATAACCCGGCAGATCAACAACCCCAGACCCATCCCCTGTTGCTTGGTCGAATAGAACGGCTCGAACAGGCGCTCCGCGTCGTGCAGGCCGGTGCCGTTGTCGGCCACTGAGATGACGATATTGTCCCCCCGATGCCTGCACGTCACCCTGACCGTCCGCATCCCCTTGTCGACGCCGGCTACCGCATCAAGTGCATTGGCCAGCAGGTTCTGCACCACCTGCCGTAGTGCCACGTCATCACCCTGGATTGGTGGCAGGTTCGCAGGGACGTCGACAATGAACTCGGCGCCGACCAGCTTCGCGTCCAAGCGCATCGTCTGGACAGCGCGCTGGACCAAGCTCGCTAGGTCGACCGGCTCGTGCGGCCGCGGCCGTCTGCCGAAGGCATGACGAATGCTGGTGATGATGGCGGCGGCACAGTGGCCGTCCGTCGCGATCCGCCGCAGACGGGCAGCCACCTCTTCGAGGTCGGGCGTGGGCCGCTCGAGCCATCGGGTCGCCGCGTTGGCACTGGTGACGATGCTGGCGAGCGGCTGGTTCAGTTCATGGGCGAGGGCCGCCGACAGGGCCTCCAGCATCGTCGCGCGCGCATCCTTGGCGCGGCTCTCAGCCATCAGCGACTTGAGGAGCCGGGCATGCAATGTGGTCGTCTCGGCGAGCAACGCCAGCATGACGATGCTGGCCGACACCAAGCCAAAGGCCCGTCCGACCCACCAGCCGACGCTGAACCGGACGCCTACGCCAAGGAAGCCCAGCAGCATGATCTCGCTCATGAAGGCTGCCAGCGTGACCAGCAACCAAAGGTCCAGAAGCGAACGCTGCTTGCGGACGAGTAGCAGGGCGGCCGCCAGGCAACTCAGGAGCAGCGAGGCGTAGAGAAGGAGCGTCCACGTGGCTGTCGAGGCCCGTGCGTCTGTCATGAAGGCCGGCGAAAGCTGGTCGCCACCGACTGCTGCCCATGTCGTGGCGGCTGCCATCAGGATGGAGCCGACGACTACGACCCGTGTCAGGTGCCGCGCTCTGGAGGCGCTGACGATTAGCGGGCGCTGCCTGCATTGCAGGATGGCATAGCCGACCAAAGCGAGCGGAAAGACGATCCGGCGAGCCGCCGCAATGATGGCGGTGGTCTGCAGACCAGCACCCAGTAGGCCTGTCGCCGAGAACACACCGGGAAACGTCGCCACCCATGGCACGACAAGCAGGCCGGAGAGCAGAAAGCCCAGGGCCAGAACGAGCAAGGCGATCACGCCATGCACCGCAAACTGTCCCAGCAGCAGCGTCACCGCAATCATGTCGATGATCAGCACTGCGGCGGCATAGGCCGGCAGCAGCGCTTCAGTCCCATGGAGGACGGTTTTGGAGAAGGGAGCAGCGATCAGCAGTCCCAGCAGCAGCGCCGCTCCCATCGCCCAGGCCAGCCGGTCATGCTTGTGGTCGGCCATCCTGGCACTCAGCAGGAGGTCCTGATCGCCGGGCATGATGGAGCTCGAAGGGTTCAAGCGGAACGCTCGGGATCGGGTGACGCAACGATCTGCCGTAGCCAGCTTAGCCTGAGTGGCCTTCACCGCAACCTCGTGGCCGACCGGCGACCGGTCTTGCCAGACGGTCTCACCCTGGCCTCGTCCATTGGCTCGGTGGCTGTGTCATGTTCGGCCTGCAGCGACCACCCCGATGGAATGGCGGCAGGCTGGCGCCTGAGGCGTCGGCACCCCGGGCAGGCTGGAAAACGCCCAACGCGGTCAGCCCTGCAGGAGCCGGCCAAGAATGGCGGCAGCCTCCTCGATGTCGGCCCGAACTGCCGCACGGGCTCCTCTGCCATCTCGCTTGTCCAGCGCGTCACGCAGGGCTTGGTGCTGCTGGTTGGCCGTACGCCAATTGCCTGAGCCACGGAGCAGATTCAGATACGGCCCGATCTGCAGCCAGAGGCTTTCGATCAGCGCCAGCAGCGCCTCGGACCCTGCTGTCCTGTAGACGGCAAAGTGAAACTCACGGTTGACCGGCAGAAAGTGCTTCCGGTCCTCCTGCCCGAGATGGGACGACATCGTCGCGATGAGTTCGTCTAGTCGGGCGAGCGTGCTGGGCACGATGTTCGCAGCCGCCCATTCGGCCGCAAGACCTTCCACCTCGACCCGTACCCGCCTCAGGTCCGAAAGGCGTTCCACCGTGAGCGGTGGAATGCCGACGGATCGGCCGGCTACGACCGTCAAGGCCTTGGCTGCCGTCAGGCGATGCAACGCTTCGCGTACCGGCATGGCGCTGACCTGGAACGCATCGGCGATACCGGTGATGGTAACTGTACGGCCCGGCTCGATCTCACCGTCGAGGATCATCGCGACGAGCTGCCGATAGACCCGATCCTGCACGCTCTCCCTGCCGACCGGGCGTGCGGGCAGCCGCCAATCCAACCGCGCGGATGCCATCCTTCGCCTCCATGAGCCAGCGGCCCTGCCCGAGGCTCAGACCGTTGCACAGCGATTTGATCCATGATCAAATATTATGCAAGAAGAACGAGCGGAACACCGTCCACGACATTGCGAGACGGGCGATCAGGGAGAAGAATGATGAGAATCGCGAAAAAGCTGCGCCTGCCGGCGCTGGCCATAGCCTGCATGGCTGGTCTCGCTGGGCTGGCCGACGCCGCCGAGAAGCACAAGATCTACCTCTCGATGAGCTATATCGGCAATGATTGGCAGGCCGAGGCTGCCAACATGCTCAAGGCAATGGCCGCGCACCCCTCCATGCGGGACAAGGTTGACCTGCAGGTTCAGGTAGCCGGTCCGAACGCGCAGCGGCAGATCCAGCAGCTCAACTCGATGGTACAGGCTGGTGCGGACGCGATCGTGGTCTACCCGATCTCGCCCACGGCACTGAACCAGGTCGTGCGCGCCGCCTGCGCCAAGGGCGTGACCATCATCGCCTACGACGCCGAGATCACCGAGCCCTGCGCCTACAACGTCACCATCGACCAGGAGGAAGCCGGGCGGAAGACCGCCGAGTGGCTGGCCGACAAGCTGGGCGGCAAAGGCAAGATCGTCGCGATCACCGGTGTGCCCGGCACCTCGGTGGACACGCTGCGCACCAAGGCGGCCAAGGAGGTGTTCGCCCGGCACCCGGAGATCGAGATCATCGCCGAGGCGCCCGGCATGTGGAGCCAGGCAAACGCACGTACCGAGCTGTCCAAGATTCTGGCTACCCACAAGTGGGGTGACATCGACGGGCTGTGGATGCAGGTCGGCTGCTTCACCGCCAACGCCATGCAGATCGAGGCGGGCCTGAAGCCCGAGGAGCTGAAGCCCTGCGCCGGCGAAGGCGCCAATGGCGGCCGCATCCAGGCGCTGCCGGTCGGCACCGAGGTCGAGGGCGCCAATGGCGCTTACGCCCCGATGGGTGCTCAGCGCATCTCCTACGCCTCGCCGCCCTACTCCGGGGCCTTGGCGCTCAAGCTCGCGGTGCAGAAGCTCGAGGGTAAGGAGATCCCCGACCTGACCACCCTGCCGCTCCCGCTCTACACCAGCGAGCAGATCAAGCTCTGCAAGGAAGGCACCTGGCAGGAGATGTCCGAGGGCTGCAACGTGTTCCAGCCTTCGATCATCACCAATCCCGGCTGGTTCGCGTCGATCTACTCGCCTGACACACCGGAAGTGGGCCTGCAGGCAGCCCTGGTCGGCCAGCCGGAAGAGTAGACGCAACAAGCGGCGGGGGACCCTCATGACACGGCTTCCCCCGCCGACCGCCTGATCCAGGGATCATTGATGGCCGCTTCCATGGATGCCGCTCCCGAAGCTCTTCGGGTCGAGCGAATCGTCAAGGCGTTCGGGGCGACTGTCGCGCTCGCCGGCATGTCCTTCGCCGTGAGGGAGGGCGAGGTGCATGCCCTTCTGGGCGAGAACGGCGCCGGCAAGTCGACCACGGTGAAGATGCTTTCAGGGCTCCTGCAGCCGGACGAGGGCAGCATTTCGCTGTTCCGCCAGCCCGTGCGGCTGGCCCAGCCGCTGGATGCACAGCGGCATGGCGTCCAGACGGCTTTCCAGGAGATGACCCTCGTCCGCGACCTTACCGTCGCCGAGAACATGCTCCTTCCGAACGCGCCCACCGGCTTCCTCGGTCAGCTCCGGCAACGGCAAGGCGAACGGCTGGTGAGCGAACATCTGGCCTCGCTTGGGCTGGACGACATCGACCCGCGCGCCGAGATTCGCGACCTCGAGCTGCCTGTGCGGCAGAAGATCGAGATTGCGCGCGCCATCTTCCGCAAGCCGCGCATTCTTCTGCTGGACGAGCCGACCTCGAGCCTGTCCGGGCGCGACATCGATTGGCTGGGCGAACTGATCGCAGGCGTGACGCGCTCCGGGGTCACCGTCGTGTTCATCTCTCACCGGATGCCAGAGGTACGCCGGTTCTGCGATCGGCTCACGGTGCTCCGCAATGGCAAGGAGGTCGGCACGGCCGCGGTCGACGAAATCAGCGACGATGAGGTGGTCCGGATGATCATCGGCCGCTCGCTCGCCGCCACTTTCCCGCCAAAGCCAACGCCACGCCCCCAGCGAGGGCAACTGCCCTTCCTCGAAGTACGTGACCTGACGACCAGTGGCCGCCTTGCCGGCGCCAGCTTTTCGTTGTGGCCTGGCGAGATCCTGGGCGTGGCGGCCCTCCAAGGCATGGGCCAGCAGCAGCTCTTCCTGGCCTGCTTCGGCATGGCGCCGGTCACCCAGGGGCAGATCCTGGTCGATGGCAAGGCGGTGACGCTCGCCTCGCCGCAGGATGCGATCCGCGCCAACATTGGCATCAGCCTCGTGCCGGAGGACCGCAAGACCGAGGGTCTGTTCCTCAAGATGGATGGCCGCAGCAATGTCGCCCTGCCGGTGATCGACCGGTTCACCCGCGGCGGCCTGATCGACCGTGACGCCGAGAAGGCTGCCGTATCCGAGGTATTCGAGCAGGTGGAGGTCGCACCGCGTGCGCTCTACACGCCGGTGGGAGCCTTCTCTGGCGGCAACCAGCAGAAGATCGCGATCGGCAAGTGGCTGCTGGCCGGCAGCCGCACGCTCTTGATGTTCGACCCCACGCGCGGCGTGGACGTGGGAACCAAGCACCAGCTCTATCTGCTGATGCGCTCCTTCGCAGACGCCGGCGGAGCCATCCTGTTCTACTCGACCGAGATCGCCGAGCTCGTGAACCTGTGCGACCGGGTGCTCGTCATGTATGGCGGGCGGATCGTGACCACGCTTGAAGGCGACAAGATCGAGGAGGAGGCGATCATGCGTGTGGCCCTGGGCGAGCAGGATGCCCGGGGAGCCGCGGCATGAGCAGCGTCATCCTGGACGACCGCGCCTTTGTCCGGCGACGCCGACCGAGCTGGGCGCTGGCGCTCTCCCGCGGGCGCGGCCTGCTCGTGGCGATCACGGTGTTTGTGTTCCTCTTCATGGTCGTGGCCGCAATCACGCCTGGGCCCTTCAGCTATTTCGAGCTCAGCTTCATGTCGTCAGGCGGGGCCACGCTGGCACTGGCCGCGATGGGCCAGACCTTCGTCATCCTGAGCGGGGGGTTCGACCTGTCGGCGGGTGCCGTCATCTCGCTGGTCAACGTGGTGCTGGCGACC
Source organism: Geminicoccus sp. (assembly GCF_036263595.1). Lineage (NCBI taxonomy): Bacteria > Pseudomonadati > Pseudomonadota > Alphaproteobacteria > Geminicoccales > Geminicoccaceae > Geminicoccus > Geminicoccus sp. Next base: position 7,372 of record NZ_DATAGQ010000047.1, read on the forward strand.
TGGATGGGTCCCGACGTCGGCTCACAATTCACGATGGCGGTGGCCGCCCTCGCGATCGGTGGGCTGGTCGGCGCCTTCAACGGCTTCTTCGTCGCCTTCATCCGGCTCCAGCCAATCGTCGTGACGCTCTCTTCCATGTTCATCGTCCAGGGCATCACGCTCCTGATCATGGACAAGCCCGGCGGCATGATCTCGCCGGAGTTCTCCATGGCGCTGACCGGCGACGTGATCACGGAACTCCTCCCCGCACCGGTGGTCGTCCTGCTCGTGGCGATCGGCATCTGGATCCTGATCCGGAATTCGCGCTTTGGAACCGGTATCTATGCCGTGGGCAGCGACGAGGAGGCGGCACGGGCCGCGGGCATCCGGACCCGCAGCATCAAGTTCTGGACCTATGTGCTGGCCGGCCTGTTCTATGGCGCGGCCGGCGCCTTCATCTCTGCCCAAACCGGCTCAGCCGACCCCCTGATCGGCCGCCCGATGCTGCTCCAGGTCTTCACGGCCGTCGTGCTGGGCGGAACGATGCTCGGCGGCGGCCGTGGCGGCGCCGTTGGCTCCGTGGTCGGCGCCTACATCCTGATGATCGTCGTCAACATCCTGCTCGTGCTGAATGTTTCCGCCTATTACAGCTCGGTGGTCGAGGGAATGATCCTGATCCTGGCCGTGCTGGTGGGCTCGCTCAACCGGGACTCGCCCATTGCCGACTATCTCCGTCTGGCTGGTCTCAAGATCCGGGCATGGCGCAAGGGCACGCTGGCGGCGCGCCATCCGTCCAAGCCGTTCTCGCCCGGTCTGCCGCCCCAGCCTGGTGGCAGAGCCATGGAAGGAGCCGACGCATCCTGGCTGGAGCGTCACCGCCACACGCTGCGCTACGTGCTGCCGGCTTACATTGGCTTTGTCATCGTGCTGCTCGCGACGCATCTTATCTATGGCAGCACCCTTACCAATCCCGCCTACTTCAACTCGCTTCTGGTCCTCTCGTCCTTTCTCGTGATCCTGGCGCTGGGGCAGGGTTCAGCCATCCTGACCGGCGGCCTCGACCTTTCGCTTCCATGGATGATCGGCTTAATCGGCATTGTCACCGCGGACCTGATCAGCGGATCAGATGCCGCTGCGCTCTGGGTCATCCCGTTCGGGCTGCTGCTCGGTATGGTCCTGGGCATGCTGAATGGTGCCGGCATCGTGTTCCTCGGCCTGCCACCGATCGTCATGACCCTTGCGATGAATGGCATCCTGCAGGGTGCTGCCCTGGTCTATAGCGACGGCACGCCAGCCGGCTTCGCCTCGCCCGCCCAGCGCTGGCTCATGACCGGTAGCTTCTTGGGCATCACGCCGGTCATCTGGCTGCTGGCCTTGTTTGTCGGCGCGGCCCTGCTGCTGCTGGGGCGCACCGCGTTCGGCCGGCGGATCTATGCAGTCGGCAACAGCCCAATGGTTGCAAGGCTCTCTGGCGTGGGCGTCGGCGGAACGCTGATCGGGACCTATGCGCTGTCCGGGTTCTGTGCAGGACTGGTGGGCATCCTGCTCTCCGGCTTTTCCGGCCAAGCCAGCCTCGGCATGGGCGATGAGTACCTGCTGCCGTCGATCGCCGCCGTGGTGGTGGGCGGCACGCTGATCACCGGCGGACGCGGCCACTATCTCGGCATGCTCGGCGGTGTGCTGCTGCTCACGGCCCTCTCGACACTCCTTGCCGGAACAACGCTACCCACGGCCGTGCGCGACATCGTGCTTGGCCTCGTCGTACTGGCCGCCGTGCTGGCGCTGCGCGAACGTCATGCTTGAGGAGACGAAGCGAATGGCCGATTTCGCGGCAGAAGGACGGCGCGTCCTGGTGACCGCCGGAGCATCCGGCATTGGCCGGGCGATCGTCGACACGCTCGCCGAGGCCGGTGCGCGGATCCATGTCTGCGACGTGGACGAGGGCGCACTGGCCAGATTGCGTCAGGCAGATCCCAGTATTGGCACCACGGTCGCCGATGTCGCCGATGAGGCGCAGGTCGAGGCGCTGTTCCGCGATCTGCAGGAGCGTCTGGGTGGCCTCGACGTCCTGGTCAATAACGCGGGGATCGCAGGCCCGACCGGTGCGATCGAGGAGATCAGTCTCGCCGACTGGCGGCGCTGCATCGACATCGACCTGACCGGCCAGTTCCTGTGCGCGCGCCGCGCCGTGCCGATGCTCAAAGCAGCCGGCGGCGGTGCCATGATCAACATGTCCTCGGCTGCAGGGCGGTTCGGCTATGCCTTCCGCACGCCCTATGCCGCCGCGAAATGGGGCGTGATCGGCCTGACCCAGAGTCTCGCCAAGGAACTCGGTCCCTTCAACATCTCGGTGAACGCGATCCTGCCGGGCATCGTCGAAGGGCCGCGGATGGAAGGTGTCATCCGCGCCAGGGCCGAGCAGGTGGGCGTCCCCTACGAGGAGATGGAGAAGCAGTATCTCAGCCGCGTTTCGATGCGGCGGATGGTGAGCCCAAAGGACGTAGCCGCCATGGTGCTGTTTCTGGTCTCGCCGGCCGGCCGCAATGTTTCCGGCCAGTCGCTGGGCGTCGACGGCAACGTCGAATCGCTTTGAGGATCCAACACGATGCTTCGGATCGAACTGCTGATCGACGCCAGGAACGAGCTGGGCGAAGGTCCCTTGTGGGACGTGGAGGAGCAGCGCCTCTACTGGATCGACAGCCACGGCAGATCGGTCCATCGCTGCGATGCCTGGGGCCGGGACGTGCGGAGCTGGCCGGTGCCGGAGCATATCGGCTCGATGTGCCTTCGCGAGAAGGGCGGGGCGGTCGTGAGCCTGCGCAACGGCTTCCACTTCCTGGACCTGGAGACGGGTGAGGTGCGGCCCATCGGGGATCCGGAGGCGGGCAACCGCCGTACCCGGATGAACGACGGCAAGGTCGACCGCCAGGGCCGATTCGTCGCTGGCGGCATGGACTACGAGGAGCGCGAGCCGCTCTCCGGCCTTTATCGGCTCGACCCCGACCTGAGCGTCACCCAGCTCGAGAGCGGCATCATCGTCAGCAATGGCCCCTGCTGGAGCCTGGACGGCAGGATCCTCTATTTCGCCGACAGCTGGACAAGGAAGATCTGGGCCTACGATTACGACATCGCCACGGGCGACCTGCTGAGCCGACGGATCTTCGCTGACTTCGAGGGTCATCTGCGCGGGTATCCGGACGGCGCCACGGTGGATGCGGAGGGTTATGTCTGGAGCGCCGAGGTCTATGGCGGCCGGCTCGTTCGATTCGCTCCCGATGGGACCATCGATCGCTTGGTCGGCATGCCGGTGGACAGCATCACCAGCGTGATGTTCGGCGGCGCCGATCTCGACATTCTCTATGTCACCTCCATGGCCCGGCCGTTCCAGGGGCGCCGCCGGCAGGAACGCGAGGCTGGCGGCCTGTTCGCTGTCCACGGATTGGGCGTGCGTGGCGTGCCTGAGCCGCGCTTCAAAGGTTGAAACCGGATCGGGAAAAGAAGTGATGCGCATCGAGGTCCTGGTCGACGTCAAGACCACGCTCGGCGAAGGCCCCCTGTGGGACGTGGAAGAGCAGCGTCTCTACTGGATCGACAGCTTCGACGGCCGCGTGTTCCGTTGCACGGAGGACGGCCGCGAAGTCCGTGCCTGGGACGTGCCGCAGAAGATCGGCTCGATGTGCCTGCGCAGGAATGGCGGCGCCGTCGTCTCGCTGCAGCGAGGCTGGCACTTCCTGGACTTCGAGAGCGGCGAGGTCGAGCTGATCCACGATCCCGAGCCGGATCGGCCGAACAACCGCATCAATGACGGCAAGGTCGACCGGCAGGGCCGCTTCGTGGCCGGCTCGATGGATACGATGGAGGAAGGCCCGAACGGAGCCCTGTACCGGATGGACCCGGACCACCGGGTGACGAAGCTCGAGAGCGGCATCATTGTCTCCAACGGACCGTGCTGGAGCCCGGACGGCCGTACCTTCTACTTCACCGACAGCTGGTCGGGCCAGATCTCCGCCTATGACTATGACCTTGAGACCGGTGCAATTGCCAACAAGCGCGCTTTCGCCAGGATGACGTATGAAGGCGGCGGCTTTGATGGTGCTACCGTCGACGCTGAGGGCTGCGTGTGGAGCGCCATCGTCTATATCGGCAAGCTCGTCCGTTATACGCCGGACGGGCACGTCGACAGGGTCATCGACATGCCGGTCAAGAAGGTCACGAGCGTGATGTTCGGCGGACCGGACCTGGACGTCCTTTATGTCACCTCGATGGCCAAGCCGCCGCTCCCGCGTTTTCCTGACGACCCGGCGCCGCGCGGTGCCTTGTTCGCGATCCATGATCTCGGCGTGCGCGGTGTGCCGGAAGCCCGATTCGCTGGCTGAACCCTGGGCCGCCGCCGGACGACATGGATGTGGTCTAGCCATTGGAAGCAGAAGGCGGCCGGACCAGACTGCTGTCCCATGTCGCATCCGCCTGCCGCAAGTCAGCAGCCTGGAGATGCACGGCCGTTGTTGCAATGCCGGTAGCAGAGAGGTGACCGCGCGGCCGGTAGCGCGGCATGTCCCATGACGGAACCAGCCGGCGCTTGCGGCACGCGGCAGCCGCCGCCTCAGTCCTTGATGAAGGCGAGCAGATCCGGGTTGATCACGTCGGCGTTGGTCGTGCACATGCCGTGCGGGAACTTCTCATAGACCTTGAGCGTCCCGTTCTTCAGCAGCTTCACCGACAGCAGCGCGGAGTCGGCGATCGGCACGATCTGGTCGTCATCGCCGTGCATCACGAGCGTCGGGACGTCGATCATCTTCAGGTCGTCGGTGAAGTCCGTCTCGGAAAAGGCCTTGATGCCGTCATAGTGCGCTTTCGCACCACCCTGCATTCCCTGGCGCCACCAGTTCCGGATCGTGCCGTCGGATACGGCGGCACTAGGCCGATTGTAGCCGTAGAAAGGACCGCTCGCGATATCGAGATAGAACTGCGCACGGTTGGCGGCGAGCTGTTGCCGGAAACCATCGAACACGTCGATGGGCAGGCCGCCGGGGTTGGCAGGAGTCTTCACCATGATCGGCGGTACGGCGCCGATCATGACCAGCTTGGCGACACGACCCTTGCCGTGGCGGGCGACATAGTGGGCCGCCTCGCCGCCGCCGGTCGAATGGCCAACATGGACGGTGCCGCGCAGGTCGAGGTGCTCGATGACGGCGGCGACGTCCGCAGCGTAGTGATCCATGTCATGGCCGCTGCCGACCTGGCTGGATCGGCCATGGCCGCGGCGGTCGTGCGCAATGACCCGATAGCCCTTCTCGACGAAATAGAGCATCTGGGCGTCCCAGTCGTCGGAACTCAGCGGCCAGCCGTGATGAAAGAAGATCGGCTGACCGGAACCCCAGTCCTTGTAGAAGATCTCGACGCCGTCATTGGTGGTGATCGTGCTCATGCCTTGATTCCCTTAAGTGATGCCATCGATGCTGGTCTGCGGGGAGTTCGAGCTGCCGTTGGCAGGACTGGCAGGCCTGCCACCACCGTGGCGACACTTGTGCCTGTCGCCACGGCTCGCGGGATGCCCCTCCACCGGTTCAGGCACGGGCAGTTCAGCCATCCGATGCTCTGTTGTCCAGCCATGTTGGTGGGGGATCAGATGTCGGCTCGTCTGTCCGGGTGACGTCGGCCTGGTTGTTCGGCCAAGCCTTGCCGCATCGCCTTTCTTGTCTGCCGAGGGTCTTCCTGCTTGCCCTCTGCGGCTCAACCGTGACGCCCTGCACCAGCCACATGTCGAGAGGCAGCCGTCATCTCGTGATCGCCTCCATGGCGGCGGGAATGCGCGGGCCGATCATGGAGAACCAGCTTCGCTCGCGCCAGCAGAGCGACCAGACCCCGTCATGGCCAATCTGCCCGCCAGATCTCCGCGGCGTCGGATGGCAGGATCAGGATGTGCGGACAGGACGGGAACGATGTCGATCCAGAAATCATGAATAGCATTCTCAATCGAGCGATCCAGCCAGACGAGCGCAAGCTCACGCTGTCCTGTGGCGAACAGGCAGCGTGCCAGGTTGAACTGCCCGCGGAAATCGCCGGCCCGTGCCGCTCGGGTGTACCAGCGGAACGCGGCGCGCGGCCGCCGGGGGCATAGCCAACCCTCTTCGCGATAATGCCCGAGCATGTTGGCGGCCTTCGCATGACCCCGGCGCGCCGCCCGGGCGAACCAGCTGCGGGCGGCGACGCGGTCCTGGGCGACACCGCGCCCGTCGTGAAGCAGGCTGGCCAGATTGAACTGAGCCCAGTCGTAGTCACGCATGGCCGCTCGCCGGTAACAGTCGGCCGCCTTGGCCAGGTCCGGGGGTCCGCCCCAGCCGAACTCGTGACAGCGGCCGACCATGTTGATGCCCTCGGCACTGTTCGAGGCTGCCGCCTTCTCGAACCAGCGCCGGGCCTCGACCCTGCTCCGTGGCATCCCGTTGCCATCCAGGAACAACTGGCCCAGGAGGATCTGCGCCCGGGTCGACCCGAAGCTCGCCGCGCTCACGATATGACGGACCTCGTCCGCACGGATCACAGTTCAGCCCAGCGCCGCAGGAGGTTGTGATAGACGTTGGTCAGTTTCACGCCGGCATGGCTTCCTTCAGGTAGCTGCCGACGCGCCTCCATGATCGCCAGGTCCAGGTCGTAGAGAAGCGCCCTGGCACCGTCCTCCTTGATCATGGACTGGGTCCAGAAGAACGAGGACCAGCGACTGCCCCTGGTCACCTCGGTCACGCTGTGCAGGCTCGTGGCGGGGTAGACCACCATGCTGCCGGCTGGCAGCTTCACCGCCTTGGTGCCGTAGGTATCCTCGATGATCAGTTCGCCGCCGTCATAGTCCTCGGGTGGCGTGAGAAAGAGGGTCGAGGAAACGTCGGCACGCATTCGCATGCCGCCCGCACCAGGAATGGCCCGAATGGCTCCGTCGACATGCGCCCCAAACTTCATGCCGGTGTCATATCTGTTGAACATTGGCGGGAGCACGCGCAGCGGCATGGCGGCCGAGTTGAAGGTCGGGTTGCGGGCAAGGCTGCGCAGGACGATCTCGCCGCATTCGCGCGCCGCCGGCGAGCCTTCTGGAATCTGCAGGTTGAACTTCGCCTTGGCCGCGAGTTCGCCTGCCGTGGCCTTGCCATCGATCCACGCCGCCTGCTCAAGGGTGCTGCGTAGATGGACGACCTCTTCGAATGTGAGGACGTCTCGGATTTCGACGAGCATTGGTATGTCTCTTGACGGCAATAGGAAGCGGGGTGGGCCGCGCTCGGAGGTGATGAAGGTCGAGCCGGGTTGCGGCTCAGAAGGTGGCACCTACTGAAAGCAGGAAGGTCCGGCCGCTGTCAGGCACTGCCCGGGCATTGAACGCCTGGCCATAGTTGAGCTCGTCGGTCAGGTTGTAGCCGTTGAGCGCGAGACGGTAGTGCTCGTACCGGTAGGAAACGACCGCATCGAGGGTGAAGCTTTCCGGCAGCTGCGCCGTGTTGGCGCTGCTCGTGAACATTTCGTCCCGGTAGGTCACGCCACCGCCGACCGTAAGGTCGCCCGGAACTGCCGGGAAATGCGAGAGCACGTCATAGGTCGTCCAGAGCGTGAAGGCATTCTCGGGCGCGTTCGGCACCTCGTTGCCGACCGTGGAGACCGCCGCCGTCGAGGACTGGATCTTTGTGTCCAGGTAGGCATAGGCGACGGATGCCGACCAGGCCTCGGTGATCAGGCCCGACGCGCCGAGCGTGAAGCCCTGGACGCGCTGCTTCTCGCCGGTGGCGGTGGAGAGTTCGGTGGTGGGATCCGTGTAGTAGGCATTGTCCTTCTCGATTCGGAAGACCGAGCCAGTCAGGCCCAATTGCCCGCCGAGCATGCTGATCTTGCCACCTAGCTCGAAGATCTCGTTCTCCTCCGGCTCCAGGTCGGGCTGCTGACCATTGATGGGATTGGGCGCACTGGTCGCGTACTGGCCGGGCACGGTCGAGGAGGTCGCGTAGGAGAAGTAGTAGGTCTGATCCCTGGTCGGCTCCCAGATCAGGCTGCCCTTCGGGCTCCAGAAACTGTTGTCCGCCTCGTACTTGTTGTACCCGTCGTTGCTGAAGACCTTGTAGGTCGAGCTGTAGTCGTCCCAGCGTACGCCAGCCAGCACCGAGAACGCGTCAGTGAACCAGAATCGATCGCTGGCAAACAGACCGATATCGGTGCCGTACGACTTCTTGATGTTGTTCGGATTGACGGGAAGCATGTAGTCGTCGACACCAAAGAAGTCGCCGGGATTGCGGATGGTCGGGGCTGTCTTCTCTCCATCAACGCTGCGCCCGTCGCGTTGATCATTCTGGTAGAAGATGTCGACGCCCGCCACGGCCTGATTGCGGAAGCCAGCCAGCGTGAAGTCGAACACGCCTGAGGTGACATTCTGGAAGCCCCAGGACTGCTGGTTGAAGGCGGGGTTGCCGCCACCGCTGAAGCCCAACGTCGGGTTGCCGCCAGCGAAGAACTCCGCAGAGCAGTCAGCATCGCAGACGACCGGGGTCGTGCTGAACTCGCGGGTATAGTAGGCGAGCCTGGTATCGTTGTTCAGCGTGATGCTGTCGGTGAGCTGCCAGGCCAGCCGCGACGTCAGCATGTCGACGTCAGAGACCTCTTCGTCCTGCTTCTTGCCATAGAAGCTGTCGCGTGACACGCCGTACTCCGTCACAGGTCTGCCGATCTCGCTGCCCGGCGGCACAACGGAGGGGACACCATAGTCCGGAGTGCGGTCACCATGCTGGTGCAGGTAGTTGAGCGACCAGTTCAGGTCGGTGCCCAGCCCAAACGCCAATGATCCGGCGATGCCCCATCGATCGTTCTCGACATGGTCGCGGTCGGCAACATCCTGGTCATGGTACATGCCGACCACACGGACAGCCGTGGTCTCGTTGATCTGCTGGTTGACGTCACCGACCACCCGGTAGAGCGGCCCGGTGCCGAGCAAACCGTCAATGCTGGCGGCATTGCCGAGGTGGGCGGTCTTGCTCTGGGTATTGACGACGCCGCCCGTGGAGCCGAACCCGAACGTCTCGGAGGATGGCCCCAGCAGAACATCGACCTGCTCGTAGTTGAAGCTGTCGCGGACATAGACGCCGAAGTCGCGCAGGCCATCCAGATAGACGTCACCCTTGGCGTCGAAGCCGCGAATGCGGAACTGGTCGCCGTTCAGGCCGCCATTGCCCTCGCCGCTGCTGACAGTGACGCCAGGAACGTTGCGCAGCGCTTGGTCCAGGCTTGTCACGGCCTGCTGCTGCATGACCTCGCCAGTGATGACCTGAATGGTCTGAGGGGTGTCCTGCACTGTTCCCGGCAGGCGGCCGATGCCAGTGGCCGAGCGTAGGGTATTGGCAGGCTGTGCGTCGGCTTCGACGGAGACCGGTGGAAGGACGACCGCATCCCCGGCATCGGCCGGACCGGCCGATGCTTCCTGTGCTGCGACGTCGCCTGGTGTGGACAGCGCCAGCGCTGTCATGCCGGCCGTCGCTATAGCCGAATGCAGGCTGGGCCAGTCGAGCTCGTGGTTCCGGTCCATCGCAGTCCCCTGGTAAGACGTCACCGGACGGCGTGTATCGATCATGATTGCTTAAGGTCAATCATGTATTGGCTACTACTAGCACCAGCGACGTATAAAACAACATCAAGCTCGCACGATAATAAGAATAATTCTATACTGAAATGTGCGCTTCTCATGTAATCCGGATGCCTCACTTATATTTGGCTAGGCGGCTCCTTTGCTACTTTGATTGGCTGAGTTGGATCAGGCGTTTGAGCCTGCTGCTACCGAGCAGCTGGGTACCAACTAAGGTGCTGACGATCCGACGGACGACGGTGCCGAAACCGGCTGCCGTCGGGATCGCTGGCTGGCCCGGCCAGCAGGGCGGGCCCGACGGCGCAACCACATGGTGATGCCGGTGATCCAGAGCAGCGCCGGCAGCAGACCGCTCAGGAAGACGAGCGCCTGCCAGAAGCCGCCCATATCCTGGCCATCGTGGAGGCGGCGCATCAGTCGAGCTACCGGGTCAGCGCCACCTGTTACGGCAGGCGCCGTCGGGGCAACCATGCCGGTGCGGTCGTCGATCTCCAGGGACATCATCCCGTCGGATCTGGTTTCCACCTGCAACCGCCAAGCGGGTCTCGCCTCGGTAGGAACCGCGACACTGAGCAGGCGCGCGCCAGGCTCCGCCGCAAGCGCCGCGGCGACGGCACCGTCCATGGTGAGTATCGGACGTTCCAGCGGCATGCTGGCAAAAGGCGGCCGCGCCTGCCCGCCTCCAACGGATAGGGGCGGTCCGAAGAGCGCGCGCGCCGTCTGCGGGAAGGAGATGTAGACCCCGGTCAAGGATACGATCAGCAAGGGCAGCGCGATCCAGGCACCCAGCATGTGGTGCAGGTTCACTGTTGGCCGGCGTCCACGCTGCCACCAGAGCGCCTTCGCTACGCTGCCGACCCGTGGCCACCAGAGCCAGACACCGGACAGCACCGAGACCGTCATCAGCACACCGAGCCAGCCAACAATCTGGCGGCCATACCATTGCGGCACCAGCAGCGTGCCATGAAGGATGTGGAGGATCCCGACCGTCGTGGTACGACGGTCGGCCAGGTCGAGCAGGCGGCCATCGCGCGGATTCAGCCAAGCGGTGAAGCTGCGTGGACGTCCTTCGCCCGGTGCGACTCCGTCGACCTGCACCGCTGAGCCTAGGGTGATCGGCAGGCGCACAGCGGTGACACGAACGTCGTTGCCGAATGCCGCCGCGGCATGGCTGGCATAGGCGGAAGCCGGCGAAGCCGGCTCTGCAACAGCCAGGACATTGCGCTCCGGATTGAGGAGGGCATCAAGGCCGTCATGCCATACCAGGGCACTTCCGGACAGGCCGACGATGACCAGCAGCAGCCCGGCGGCGAGGCCAATCCAAAGGTGCAGGTTCAGCCAGAATCGCCGTGCGCGGTTCATTCATCTCTACCACTTGATCTAGTGACGGGCATCTAATCGATCATCGAGCGTATCGACGTTCGATTAGATGCATCGGCCAAAGCAGACCGTCCGCTGCCATCGCCTTGCTCTCGTCGCGGTGCCACACGATGCATAGGAGATGTCGCAAGCACGAACCAGTCTTGTTGATATGCAATGTCTGCATCTAGAGTAATGACCGTAGTTCTTATTGAATCAGTTTAAGGTTATTATGATCTGTTACGCCATTTGCGGGGTCGGCCGACGTGGATCGTATGACTGGGGCAGCATGAGAACCAGTAGGCGGCCGGACAGATCGCGGTTTGTCCGAGACTGTCGCCACACGCCTGCAGGCTGAACTGGAGATCGGGCTCCCGGCTGGAAAAGCCCGGGAGGGCAGTTGAAGCTCCATCTGGTGACTCGACCCTGGTAAGGCAGGGTTGGAGGCGGACATGGTCCGGGAGGTGGCGGGTCAGGTGAGCCTGGGGGAAGCGCTGCTGCCGGTAGCCTTTGGCAGCAACCAGCGCCTGGAGCGGACCAGGCACAGGTGGATTGGGCGCCGATCGAGATGCTCCTGCAGCCGATGCGCCGGGCGTTCATGGGACGGCCTGCCCACCCGCCGCTGGTCCAGCTCAAGGCCCTGCTCCTCCAACACCTGCGCGATCTGGAGGAGGCTTTGGCGGATCGGCTCAGTCTCCTCGTGTTTTTACGGGCCGGGCCTGGAGGACGTCGCGATCACTCTCGTACGCGGGCAGATCGAAATGCTCTTCGGCACGATGAAGCTGCACCACCTGTACCGCCGCGTCCGCTACCGCAGAGTCCTCCGCCATCCATGTCAGCTCCGGCTCCTGTGTTCTGCCGTGAACCTGCGCGGGGCTGGTCAAATCACCGCCTGACCGGCATGCAAAGATCCAGACAGGCCGATCTTGCCCCGGCCGTTGATCGAGCAGGTGTCATCCGCCGCAGGCACCCTGCCGATCCGGCACATCCTGCAGCCAAGCATGGTCCTCGGGCCTTCGCGATGATGCCCGATAGGCCCTCACGCGAAGTTCTGCGTCTTGTGGATCCGATCGGAGGCCGGATCCAGTTCGAGCAGCGACGAGAAGTCATACGAGGTTGCCTCTATCCACCGCACAGTCTGGCGGCCGGGGTAAAGCTTTCGTTCCGGCTGCCATCAGGCCGAAAGGGGAGGGATCTCCGCCGGCTTGGCAGGCCAAGGCCGCCGCCTTGCGTCGTGCAGCGCAGCCTGTCCGCTGGTCGGTCCTGGGAGATCTCCTTCATGAGGGTGAGCCAGACTTTTCCATCGGCTCAAGGCCCGGGGCACAGGTCTGGCCGTCCTTCTCGGCCGACATCGAGATTTGATCGACCTTCAGATCAGCAGCCTTCTAGCGACGCTTCTGATGCTTCCTGACCGTGCGGCGGCTCAAAGGCAGGTCGACGTACCGAGGATCGGCAGGCCCATCCAGAAAGTCGCCGCACAGGCAACCGTGCTGCCGGCGACGATCAGGCCGCCGGTGAACTGCGGCAGGCTTTGCTCGCGCCCATGGTCGCAACGCAGGCGGGTCCAGACAGTCCAACTGAGCCAAGCGAGAAGGGCGACGCTCGTGAGCCAGAGGAGGAGCAGAACGAGGCGCTGCACGCTGACCGGTCCAATGCTCCGGTCCTGCCAGCCCAGCTCGCAGCCGACCGACAGGGTCGCGTAGAGAGCGACGAAGACAATGCTCCAGGCCGTCCAGCCTGCCACGATCGCCAACAGGACAGCGGGGCGACCGGTCCGGTTCATCGCTGAAGGCCACCGCTGCCGATCGCCCAGGCCAATCCGAATGTCGCGGCGAGACCGGCAATACCGGTGACGCAGCTATAGTCATGCCAGAGCTGTCCGATCATCAGGTTGAGGCTGCGGGCCGCCGAGATCTCCCCGCGGCGGCAGCTATGCCAGCCATGAAGCGCTAGGATCAGGCCGATCGCGGCGTGGACCAGCACGTAGACGTGCACGGCTGCGGAAACGCCGGCATAGGCATGCACCGTCGGATCCGGCGCGTAGGTAAGGATGGTTGCGACCAGCAGGATCGCGGCCGCGTGGGCCGCAGTCGTGGCGCGTGTCCAGATGAGGGTCCAGCCTGGCGCGCTTCGCCTGGCGGCGGCTAGCGCCCCACGGCCGGTAAGGGCCGCGAGCAGGAGCATGCCGCAGGCGCCAAGCGCAAAGCCGGGGCTTACGGCGAGCAACTCGGGCGGCGGCCAGTTCGGGGCCACCACCCACAGGAACAACAGGCCGAACAGCAGCGAGCCAAACAGTGCGGCATCCGCCAGTTGCAGGAAGACCACCGCCCACCAACTGGGCGCATGGCCGCTTTCGGTATGAGCAAGCAGGACGGTCCCGTCGCCTATTGGCAGCGAACCCAGGTCTTCCCGCCGTGCCGGGTGACGCGTCCACAGCCAGAAGAGGACAATCGTCAGGACCATGCCGACGACGGCGAGCTGGTAGACCTGGAAAAGCAGCGAGAGGAAGAACAGGCCGGTCGCGAGCGCCGTCCAGAGCGGCAGGAAGGTCGAACCTGGAAGAATGATGATCTGGCGGGGCTTGCCCGTGACCATGTCGACAGCGATGGTTTCCAGCCATTCGTGCCGGGCAAACCCCAGCAGGCCCTCGCCCGCCGCCAGCTTGCGGGGCAGGTCCGGGTCGTCGGCAAGCGGGTGGTGGCTCGTGACGACCGGCAGGGAAGCGAAGCCATAGTCGGCAGGTGGCACCGGCGTCGCCCATTCCAGCGTGCCGGCCTCCCAGGGATTGCGCGCGGTCTTCGGGCCGAAGCGGACCTGCAGGAGGAAGTCCAGGGCGACCAGGGCAAAGCCCATCGTCATGACGAAGCCGCCGATCGAAGAGAGGAGGTTCAGGCCGTCCCAGCCGAAGCTGCCGGGATAGGTCCAGACGCGCCTGGGCATGCCGAGCAGGCCGGTCAGGTGCATCAGGAAGAAGGTCATGTTGAAGCCGATGAAGATCAGCCAGAAGGCAAAGTAACCGAGCTTGTAGACATGCTCGCGTCCGGTGAAGTGCGGCAGCCAGTAGTAGGCAGCGGCCAGCATTGGGAACACGAAGCCGCCGACCAGCACGTAGTGCAGATGCGCCACCACGAAATGCGTGTCGTGGACCTGCCAGTCGAAGGGGACCACCGCGACCATGACGCCGGTGAGGCCACCCAGCACGAAGATGAAGAAGAAGCCCAGCAGAAACAGCATGGGCACGCTCATCTGCGGCCGGCCACTCATCAGCGTACCGATCCAGGCGAAGATCTGCACGCCGGTCGGGATGGCGACCAGCATGCTTGCTGCCGAGAAGAAGGCCAGGGCCAGATGCGGGATGCCCACCGCGAACATGTGGTGGACCCATAAGCCAAAGCTCAGGAAGCCTACCGAGATCGCGGCCAACACGACCCAGCGATAGCCGATCAGCTCACGGCGGACCAGGACCGGCAGGATGGTCGAGATCATGCCCGCAGCCGGCAGGAAGATGATGTAGACCTCGGGGTGGCCGAATAGCCAGAACAGGTGCTGCCAGAGGAGCGAATCGCCACCTCGGGTGGGATCGAAGATGGCCCAGCCGAAGGCACGCTCGGCTTCCAGCAGGATGCTGCCCAGGATCAAGGGCGGGAATCCCGCCAGGATCATCATCGCCACGACCAGCATGTACCAGGCGAAGATCGGCAGGCGGTCCAGCGACATGCCCGGTGCCCGGACCATCAGGATGCTGACCGCGATCTCGGTGGCGGCACCGATCGCCGAGATCTCCACGAAGGTGATGCCGATCAGCCAGACATCGGCATTGATGCCAGGTGAAAACGGCTTGGACGTGAGCGGCGTGTACATGAACCAGCCGCCGTTCGGCGCCGCTCCCACCGCCAACGCGATGAGCATGATCGAGCCGCCGAACAGGTAGCACCAGTAGCCGTAGGCCCCGAAACGCGGAAAGGCGAGGTCGCGGGCACCCAGCATCTTCGGCAGGAGGTAGATCGCGAATCCCTCGAACATCGGGATGGCGAACAGGAACATCATCACCGTGCCATGCATGGTGAAGAGCTGGTTGTAGATCTCGGGGCCGACGAAGGCGCTGTGGGAGGTGGCGATCTGGGCGCGGATCAGCATTGCCAGGATGCCGCCAACAGCGAAGAACAGGAATGCCGTGATGATGAAGCGGCGGCCAAGAAGGGTGTGGTTAACCGCGGCCAGCCGGCCGAACCCGGGCCCGGTGCCCCAGATCCGTTCCAGGCGCTGGTGAAGCTCGACCGGCGAGTTCGCCCTTGCCGGCTCGTTCATCGGTCTCTTCCGGCAAGCGCCGCGAACTCTTCGTCGGGCAGGGCATCCACCCAGAAGAACATGCCGGCATGACCATCCCCGCAGAACTCGGCGCACTGGGCGCCGAATCGCCCCGGCTCGGAGGCCATCAGCCGGATGACGTTCACGTGCCCTGGCAGCGCATCGATCTTGCCGCCCAGGCGCGGGATCCACAGCGAGTGGATGACGTCCTCGCTGGTGACGTGGAAGTCGACCGGGCGGCCGACCGGGATGACCAGCGGCCCGCCATCGGCCATGGCCGGCCCCCCATCGGGCCAGGAAAAGCGCCAAGCCCATTGCCGGGCCGTTCCCTCGACCCGCAGGACCCCGGGTTGACCCGGATGGGGAAGGAGCCGCTCGCCAGTCACGAGTGCGTAGACCAGAAGGGCGGTAAGCGTCCCCGTTGGAAAGGCTACGCCCAGGCCCATGATCCAGAAGCCCACTGAACCTCGGCCTGGACGCTTGCGGCGAAAGGCGACGAGCAGACAGACCAGGACAAGGCCGGCGATCAAGCCAGCACCGATCAGCATCACCCACCAGAGCCTTGCGACCGAGGCTGCCATCGGCCCGGCCGGGTCGAGTGTGGACAAAGGCCCTGTGCAACCCGACAAGGCCAGCCCACTTAAGCAGATGATGAGGGGCAACAAGCAGCGGAGCTTTGCGAGGCCATGGCGCAGGCTGACTTCGACAACCCGGTCGTTGCCGAGATCGAGCAGCAAGATGTCAGCTCGCAGGTGCATGTCGCGGGTCATCCGATCCATGCGATGACGGTGTCCTTCCCGATCGCCCTGGTCATCTCGACCCTTGGCGCGGACATGTTGTTCTGGTGGTCGGGCGACCCGTTCTGGGCGCGCGCGGCGCTCTGGTCGAGCTTCTTCGCCTTTGCGATGGGCGTGCTGGCGGCCTTGTCCGGCACCGCGGAGCTTCTGCTGGTGAAGGGTATCCGGACCCGCTCGGCGAGCTGGAGCCATGCCGTGGCCGCGATGACGTTGATTGCGATCGCTGGGGCCAACTGGATCTTCCGGGTGGGCGACCACGAGGCGGCGGTCCTGCCCGTGGGCCTGTTCCTGTCGCTCCTGGGGAGCGTGTTCGTGGGCGTGACCGGCTGGCACGGCGGCAAGCTCGTGTTCGATCATGGGATCGGGATGCGGATATCGAACAACGACTGAAGACCGCCCGGGCGCGTCAGCCAGGGCGGCAGCTCGTCCATCGCAAGCGAGGGCTTGGCCAGCACCAGCCAAAGGATCGTGCCGATCGCGGTCAGGGTGCCGCCGAGCGTCAGCATCGCCTTCCAGCGCGGCAGGTGGATACGACGCTGGAATAGTCGGACCATGAGGTAGCCCGAGTACATGTGCAGCAGGACCATCCCACCAACCGCTCCGAGCTTTGCCGCCATCCAAGGGTCATAGACCTGGTTGGCGAAGATCAGCGCCGTACCGGTGCCGACTGCAACGAAGGCGGCGGGACAGATGACGATCACGTAGGCGAAGCGGGCAAAGCGGTGCAGGCGGAACAGATGCTCGCCGTTCGACAGGCCGGTACGCTGCAGGAAGATGCCCGGCAGGGAGATCAGGCCAGCCGCCCAGATCGAGAGCGCCACGATATGGACGAACTTCAGCCAGGTGATCATTGCTGGCTGCCGTCTACCTGCACCGTCCGATCCAGCGAGCGCCCGATGAGCACCAGGGCGGCAACAAGGTAGGGGGCGACCGAGGGGATCCACATGATCAGCCCGGCCAGCTGCTGGTCTTCCAGTGCGGACATCGACCATGGGCCGGTCGTGAGCAAGTGCGGCGGGTAGAGCGGCACGGGAGCAAAGGTAATGAGCGCACCGAGCAGGCCCATCTGCACGATGGTGCCGAGCAGGGCAATGAGAACGCTGACCGGCGCGGAGCGTGGCGAGAAGACGCCTTGCCAGAATGCCCAGGCGCTCCCCAGCAGGGTCAGCTGCATCGCCCAGAACAGCCCGTCGCTGGTGAGCGCTGCGGTGTAGGGAGCCGGCGCGTGCCAGAACCAGAGGACGAGGGCTTGAAGCAGCGCTGCCGCTCCCACCGGCAGGAAGGGCTTTCGGCATGGTAGGCTCAAGGTCAGCAGCGGCGTAGCGATGCCGATCATGACGAGGTGGTGCGCGACCCGCGCGGAAAACAGCGCGGACGTGAGTGCGCACAACGGACTAAGGAAAATCAGGGCGAGGATGAGCCAGCCGCCGGCGAACAGCCGGGTGTCCTTTGCGTGCACGTGCTGGCCGTACAGCCCTACATAGGCGACCAGGATCAGGCCCAAGGCGGCAACAAGCCAAGGATCCAGATTCCAGCTTGTCCAGAGATCCATAGGAACCGGAGCTGGCCCGCAATAGGGCTGAACGGCGGACGACAAGTTGCTGCTCCGTCGGCTTGGGTCCCGCGAATGATCAGTTGATCACGTCGAGGGTGACA
Organism: Geminicoccus sp.; assembly: GCF_036263595.1. Taxonomy (NCBI): domain Bacteria; kingdom Pseudomonadati; phylum Pseudomonadota; class Alphaproteobacteria; order Geminicoccales; family Geminicoccaceae; genus Geminicoccus; species Geminicoccus sp. The sequence continues at coordinate 25,081 of NZ_DATAGQ010000047.1, forward strand.
ACTGGTTCAAGATTCGCTCGCCGGCAACCGTTCATCGATGCCTCGGGTCGAAACATTGAGCGGGCCATTCCGAGGGTCCATCGGCATCCTCTCAAGGTGGCGTAGCGAGGCCTTGGCTCATTGATGGGGGGAGCAACCTTCCGCATGGCGCCCCAGCGACAGCGTGCAGCACCGGGTTCATCGTGATTGCGGTTGCCGGGCGGCTTCGGACGAATGTCGCGACATCTGGATGAAGGAAGCTGCGAGGAGCACACGAAAGGGAGGTCCTGACCGATCCAGGCCGGCAGCCACGGCAGGCATGCAGCGAGAATGTTGCACGCCCGCCTGAAGATCGGCCCGGAGGCCACTTCCGCGGCTCGCGGAGCCCGGTGCACGAACCGGGGTCAGGGTTCTGCCACGCAGCCTCGGCGGCCCGCTTTGGAGAACTGGTCTGGCGGCTATTGTTGAGCCGGCTGCTGTTGCTCGTTCACGGCCTGTGTCCAGTACTGATCAATCTGTTGATTGCCCTGGCCTTGTGTTCCTCCTGCGGGAATCTCGGGCGCCTTGTTCATGACTTCCTCGGAGACCGGAAGGACCATGGTTTCTAGGCCAGGGGTAGCGTGGAGATGCTCCCATGGCACGGGTACCTGACGACCACCGAGACCGAGCAAGCCACCTTGGGACACCACGACATAGCGGATCTGGCCGCTCTTCGGGTCCATGACGACATCTTCAACACTGCCGAGACTGGCGTCCTGCCCGTTGCGTACGTCGGAACCGATCACATCGTCGGCACGCACGGTAGAAGCAATCTCCGTGATCGGCCGTGCCAGGACAAGCTGCTCCTGGCGCCAGCCGCTGACCTGTTGTGGGTCGACGCCCAGCTCCTTAAGCTTCGCCGAGTATTCCTGGTAAACTTCTTCCGTTGCGGCCAGTACGCTTTGGCAGGTCTGCTGGTCGCCACGTTGCGCCAGGACGTTGGCCGCCCGGAACAGCGTCTGGATCGCGAGCTGGGGACGCTCCTGCCAGCCAGTGCTCCCCCAGGGACCTACAGCTGATGCAGGTGGAGGTGCGGTCGGGTCTATGTTGGTGCCGGCCATACCACCGCTCGCGCCAGCCGTGCCTGTGCCGTCCGCACCCGACGCTCCGACGCCAGCAGCCATCCCATCCGTGGCGGGCGCCCCATCCATCGGCATGGCACCGGCCGTCCCGCTGCGCCAGCCGGACAGCCAGTACCCGTCGTCCTGCATCCGCTGGCCGAGAGCCTGCAGGCCCTGGCGGCATTGCGCCGCCTGCTCGGAACGGTCAGCAGGCTGGGGCAGTGTTCCGGTATCCTGTGCAGATGCAGGATTGATAGAAATCGCAGTCAGCAGAGCGACAGCGGAGACGCTTTGGAAGTACATGTTCATGATCCGTCCTTCTCTTGAACGTGAGGGCCGGGTTGATACGCACTTGCGATACCTTGATTGAACCTGACCAACCTTACCGGGTTCCAACATTTTCTTAACGAACAGCAGATTGTACCGAACAACATTGCAGAACTTGATGCTTCCCTTCATGAAATGGTTAGCCGGACTGAGTTGGCGTCCTTGGCCTCTGTCACAGGAAGGCGATGTCCCCCAAGGGTCACGATGCCGGAGCCGCGGTCTGACGGCCGGCAAGCGGCAACTGCATCATGGAAGGGACGGGTTGAACCGTATGCTTGTTGGAGGAGCGCTCACCTGAAGGCCCTCGTGGCTACGCTGACCGACCTGGGCCTGCGGGCCAGTGGGCTCCAGTACCCACAGCCACCTCGCAAGATGCGACAGAAAGGGCTTCAGCAGCCTCGACGCCAGCATTGCTGACGAGCGTGCTTGCCTGATCATAGCCCGTGGCGGCACGGGGCGGTCTCGACCAGAAGCAGATTACGATGACGCGACACGAAGGCCAGGGGACGAGCGGGCCTCTGACGGAAGCGACCGCCAGATCCTTCATGTTCGTTCCTCCCGCTGCCAGCACCCCGATCGAGCCAGCAGGCCCAGCAACATCGTCCGACAGCCTCGCGTGGCCCAATCCGTCTTGCTCAACGTGGGCAATCTCGTCGATCTCGCCTAGACTCGCCGGCAGGCACTCCAACGACGCGCCACGGCAGCATCGAGCAGGTGGAAGCAATCATGGCACTCGTGAAGACCTCGGCACTGGCGGGCAGGGAGCGTACGCGCGCGAAGGTGGAAGCCGAGACGAGCGGGCCTCTGCCTGCAGCACCCGAGCGGCGGGCCTCGCCGCGTGCGGCCGGCTCGCTCGAGGCCGCGGTCGAGCGTATTGGTGCCGCCACGGAAGAACTCGCGGCTGGCGTTGCCGAGGCGTCGACGGCGGCCGAAGAGCTTGGCCGTGCGATGGAGCAGATCGCGGGAGCGGCCGAAGAGGCAGCAGGCGCGTCGCACGAGTCTCTAGCTGCCATCACAGGTCTCGCCAGCTCCTTCATGCAGGCGCGCGACCGGGCAGATCAGGCACGCACCAGCACCCTGGCTCTGCAGACGCAACTGACGGAAACGGCCGCCCAGATCGAGGGCACAGCCGCGGCAGTGGAGGCGAACGCCCATCGTCAGCTTCGCTCGGTCGACGTCATCAGCAAGCTGGAGCAGCAGGCGGGGGATATCGGCGACGTCACAAAGGCCGTCGGCGATATCTCCGACCAGACCAGCCTGCTCGCGTTGAACGCGGCCATCGAGGCTGCCCGCGCCGGCGATCATGGGCGGGGCTTTGCAGTGGTTGCCGACGAAGTGCGCAGGCTGGCCGATGTCTCGGAAAAGCGGTCGCGGGAGGTGCAAGGTCTCGCCGAACGCATCTCCGAGGACGTGCGCGCCGTCGCCGAACGCATCCGCGGCACCGCGGCCGTTGCAGCGGAGGAGGCCGCAGGCGCACGGATGGTGTCTGCCCAGCTCGACGCCACCCGCGAGCGTCTGGCGGCCCTGGTCGAAAGCAGTCAGGCAATCCTGGCTGCGGCGCTCGAGGCCGATGCTGCCGTGCGCGAGGCGCAGAAAGGAGCCGAGAGCGTCGCAGGCGCGGCCGAGGAGCAGTCTGCTGCCACGGCACAAGCGCAGCGGTCCGTGCAGCAGCAGAGCACGGCGCTCGATCAGGGCCGGCAAGCAGCGGAGGCACTGGCCAGGTTGGCGGAGCGTCTTCAATCGGATGATCGCGCCGCGAACTCGGCTCAGCAACTTGGAGCGGCGGCGGAGGAGCTGTCGGCGACGGTGCAGGAGCTTTCCGGCGCCGCCGGCGAGATCCTGACAGCGGTCGATCAGATCAGCCGGGGTGCCCAGGTTCAGGCGGCGGCAACCCAGCAGTCCAGTTCGGCAATGGCGCAGATCCAAAAGGCGGCGGCCGCCACGAGCGACGCTGCGGAACGAGCGCTGGACGGCGTCCAGGACGTGCAGGCCAGGCTGCGCGATAGTCGCCAGTCGGTCGTGAAGCTGACGCAAGGCGCGGCCGATGCCTTGGCCGAGACGAGCGCTGTCCTGGGCCTGATCGAAGCGCTGGAAGACACCGGCCGGCGGATCGAGAAAATCGTCGACAGCATTGCCATCATCGCCGTCCAGACCACCATGCTGGCTGTGAGCGGGTCGGTGGAGGCCGCGCGTGCCGGCGCGTCGGGACAAGGCTTCGCCGTGGTCTCCGCCGACATCCGCAACCTCGCGCGGGATTCGGCCGACAACGCCGATCGTGCCAAGGATCTGGTCCGTCTCGTTCAAGCCCAGGTTGGGGCGGTTCGCCGGGACCTGGAGCAGATCGCTGCCTACTCCGAAGCCGAGATCCAGAAGAGCAGGCTGATCAGCGAGCGCCTGGGCCTGCTGGAGGCTACCGCCGAGAACCTGCGCGGAGGCAATGCAGAGATCGCTGCCTTCGTCGGGTCCATCATCGAGAGCACACGAGAGATCCTCTCTGGCGTTCAGCAGATCGCGGCAGCCGCGGAGGAAACAGGCGGCGCTGCCGCCCAGGCCGCTGCTGCCGCGCGTCAGCAAGCCAGCGGCGCGGAGAACCTGGCTGCGGCGATCGAGGAGATCGCTTTGCTCGCCGATGAACTCCAGACGGAGACTTGACTTGGCGGAGCCGCTGTCTGCGGACGAGCATCAGGCGCTGACCTTCCGCATCGGAACGGCGCGCTTCGCCGCGCGGGCTGGTGACGTCGCCGAAGTTTTCAGGCGGCCGAAGATCACGCGCGTTCCACATGCGCCAGCAAGCCTCATCGGCGTGGCGAGCCTCCGCGGTGCGGTGGTGCCTGTCATTTCCCTGGCCAAGCTGCTGGGACAGGAGGAAGCGCCCGCAACGGCCGCGTCCCGGCTTCTTATGCTGGAGCTGGAGGAGCCGTTGGGCTTGGCCGTGGACGAGGTCGGCTCGCTGACCCGGCTGCCGGCATTCTCTCAAGAAGCGGTGGAGGTGCACCAGGGTTTTGGCCAGCTCTATATGCAGGGCGATGATACCCTGCGGGCGGTCGACCTGAGCAGTCTGCTCCGGCGGGAGTTTGCGGCGCTGGGGCAGCGTGGTCGAAGGGCCAAAATGGAGGCGGCGGCCGTCGATGCTCCAAAGCGCGCGGCCGAGGAAGTGGTCTTCCTGACCTTCGAGCTCGGCGGCCAGTCCTACGCGCTGCCGATCGAGGAGGTTCAAGAGGTCCTGGTCCTTCCGCCGCATGTCGCGGCCATGCCGCGAACCGACGAGGCGATCATGGGCTTGGTGTCCTTGCGCCAGACCCTGCTGCCTGTGGTCTCGCTGCGCATCCTGCTGGGCTTCGCGCGCGCAACGCTAGACCGGGACGCCCGCGTGGTCGTCGTGAGGATTGGGGATGCGAGGGTCGGCCTCGTGGTTGATCGCCTGCAGGCGATTCTGCGGACTTCGCCGGAATCGATCGGGCCTGTGCCGGCGGTGCTGAACCGAGGGCAAGGGGAGGCGCAGATCCGGTCCATCTGCCGGCTGCAGGACAAGACTGGTCTCGTGTCGATCCTGTCGGCCGAGCGCTTGTTCCGCGATGACACGGTGGCCCATGTTGTCGCCGATGGACGTCAGATGGGACTGGAGACGACCATGAGCTCCAATGATGGAGCACGCGAGCAGGTCGTGGTGTTTCGGCTCGGCCAGGAAGAATACGGGCTGCCGGTGGCTGCCGTGGACGAGGTGCTGCGTCTGCCGGCGACGCTGACCCGGGTTCCTCGGGCTCCGGGCTTCATCGAGGGCGTGATGAACCATCGCGGCAAGGTGCTGCCGATCATCGAGCAACGGCGCCGTTTCGGTGTGACAGGGAAGGGCGACGCGAGCCGCCGGCGGGTGATCGTGACCACGATCGGCGATCGCCAGGCGGGGTTCATCGTCGATGGCGTGTCGGAGATCCTGAACCTTCCGGCCGATCAGCTACGGCCGACGCCGGACCTGGCGGCCGATGGCGGGCGCCTGTTCGACCGCATCGCCAACCTCGACGTCGATGGACGCATCATCCTGCTGGTCGATCCGCAAGAACTCCTGAACCGTGCGGAGCGCGATCTGCTGGCGGCGCTCAATGACGCTGGCGTCGCCGAATCGTGACACGTCTGCTCATCGTCGATGATTCTGCCCTGATGCGCCGGCTGTTGGGCGACCTGTTCGCCGCCGCTGGCGGATTCGAGATTGCCTATGCCCGCAATGGCGTCGAAGCCCTCGGCGAGCTGAACGTCTTCAAGCCCGACGTCATCACCCTGGACGTCCACATGCCGGAGATGGACGGGCTCAGTTGTCTCGACCGGATCATGGTCGAGCGTCCATGCCCGGTCGTCATGGTCTCCGCCATGACCGAGGCGGGTGCGGAGGTGACGCTGGAGGCCATCGGCCTCGGTGCCGTGGACTTCATCCCCAAGCCCGGGGGTGCCATCTCGCTGAAGATGGACGTGCTCGGACCTCAGCTGATCGAGAAGGTCCGTGCGGCCGCGCAGGCACGTCTTCCAAAGGCGCATCGTCTGGCCGAGCGCTTGCGGCTGCGCAGAGGCGAGCTCGGCATGAGGTCAGCGCCGGGGCGCCCAGCTCGCTTGGCGCCGGCGGGTGCACCACCGCCAGCCGAACCACCGCCGCTGGCCGGGCCGTTCGAGGGTGCGGTGGTGGTAGGAACTTCCACCGGCGGACCACCGGCCTTGGATGCCCTGCTGGCACCGCTGCCAGCCAATTTTCCGCGGCCGATCCTCGTGGCGCAGCACATGCCGGCGAGCTTCACCGGTCCCTTGGCCCGACGCCTGGACAGGCTCTGTGCCCTGACCGTGCTCGAGGTGTCCCGTCCGATCCCGCTGGCACCCGGCCACGTCTATATCGGCAGGGGCGAGGCCGACCTGATTGTCGGCCTGCGGCCAGCGGGGCTCACGGCGGTTCCCGCACCCGCCAAACCCGAGCATCGCTGGCACCCAAGCGCCGACCGTTTGGTGACGAGCGCGATCGAGCAGATCGGGGCGCAGCGCCTGATCGGCATCCTGATGACGGGCATGGGCAACGATGGCGCGGCCGGCATGACCGAGCTTCGTCGGGCCGGAGGGCGCACCATCGCTGAAGCCGAAGAAACGGCAGTGGTCTGGGGCATGCCTGGCGAGTTGGTGCGGGCGGGCGGCGCCGAGTTCATAGTTCCGCTCCAGGAGATCGCCGCCCGCCTGCTGGACCTGGTGCCGGTCCGATGAGTGGACCCGCCGTGCCAGAGGAGCCGGATTTCCTCAGCCCCGCGGACCTGCAGCGGCTCTGCGATTTCGTCTATAGCGAGACCGGCATGCTGTTCGGCGAAGCCAAGCGCTACTACATCAACCGCCGTCTCGTGGAACGCATGGCAGAGACCGGGGCCTCCTCGTTCTCCGCCTATTTCTCCTATCTGCGCGGCAGTCGCGCCGAGACCGAGCAGTTGATCAACCGGTTCACGGTCAATGAAACCTACTTCTACCGTGAAGAGCATCAGCTTCGCTGCCTGAGCCGCAGCCTGCTTCCCGAGATCGTCAAAAGCCGCGGACCGGGCGACAAGATCCGGATCTGGTCGGTACCCTGCTCGACGGGCGAGGAAGCGTATTCGATTGCGATCTGGCTGCTCGAGAACTGGCAAATGGTCGATGCCTACAACGTCGAGATCGTGGGGTCTGACATCGACACCCGCGTCCTGAGCGAAGCGCGCGCCGGCCAGTACGGCGAGCGGGCCTTGTCGCGCCTCCCCAAGAACGTGGTCGATGCCTACTTCGAACAAAGGCAGGAACGGCGGCAGCTCATCGACGATCTGCGGGAATCGGTGACTTTCACCAGCGTCAACCTGATCGATGCGGTCTCGATGGCCAGCAATGGAAGCTTCGACATCATTTTCTGCCGCAACGTCCTGATCTATTTCGACGACGTCTCGCGCCGGCTCGCTGCCAGGAACCTGTTCAGCCAGCTCAACCCCGGCGGCTTCGTCTGCCTGGGCCATTCCGAATCGATGATGCGGATCACCGACCGGTTCAACATGCGGCGCTTCGACGACGCGATCGTCTACCAACGACCGGTCGATCCCGCTGATGGATGAGCTTCTCGAGCAGTTCCTGATCGAAGGGCCCGAACTGGTGCAGCAGGCCGGCGAGGCATTGCTGGCTCTCGAACGGCGGCCGGACGATTCGTTCCTGATCGATAGCGCGTTCCGTGCAGTCCACACCCTCAAGGGTTCGGCGGGCCTGTTCGACTACCCGCCCATGGGGCTGCTCTTGCACGCGGCCGAAGATCTGCTGGGTGCCTTCCGCGCAGGGCGGCGGGCGGTGGATCGCGATGCGGTCGACGATCTGGTCAGCGCGATGGGCCAAACTGACCGCTGGCTGGCGGCGATTGCCAGCGCTGGCACTCTTCCGGACGACGCCGGGAGCGCGGCCGAACGTCTGGTGGCGATGCTGCGGGGCCGCCTGGATCATCGCGCGACGCAGGTGACCTCTGCCGTCAACGCGGCCTCCGGCGACGAAGCCTGGATCCAGAAGCTGCTCGCCATGCGGCCTGACGATGCGCCGTTGGGTGGCCAGCCGATGGTGGCGGTGCGCTATGTCCCCGATCCGGCCTGCTACTTCAATGGGGACGACCCGGTTGAGATCGCCGGACGCGCTCCCAGCCTGATTGCCTTGCACGTAGGCTTGCGCGCCGATCGTCCGGCACTGGCGAACTATGATCCATTTACCTGCTATCTCGTCATCGAGCTGCTTTCAGGGGCACCGCTGGACGAGGTCAAGGCCGCCTTCCGGTTCGTCCCCGATCAGACGCAGATCCTTCAGCTCACGATGGCGGCCGAGCGCACCGATGAAGGCCAAGCGAAGCAAGCCGGTCCTGCGGGCGCGAGCCGGACCCTGCGGGTGGAAGTCAGCCGGATCGATGTCCTCGTAGGCATCGTGGGGGAACTCGTCGTCGTGAAGAACTGCCTGGCCGAGCTGGTGGCACAGGTCGCCGCCCGGCCTGAATCGCGGGCCACAGCCGAGGCATTGGCCAGCCGCCATGTCGCCATCGACAGACTGGTCGGCATGCTGCACCGAGCCGTGGTGGGCGTGCGGCTGGTGCCTGTCACGCCATTGCTGCGGCGCCTTCCACGTCTGGTGCGGGAAATGGCGGTGCATCTGGGCAAGGATGTCGACCTCACGGTGGAAGGCGACGAGGTCGAGATCGACAAGTCTGTCCTGGACGGGCTCTTCGAGCCACTCACCCACCTGCTTCGCAACGCCGTGGATCACGGTGTGGAGCCGGCCGAGCAGCGCCGTCTTGTGGGCAAGCCCCTGCGCGCCTCGCTCAGGCTGGCTGTCCGACAGTCAGGCGATCACGTCGTGATTGCGGTGGAGGATGACGGCCGCGGCATCGATCCGGCGATGATCCGGCAGGTCGCTGCCGACAGGTCGGTCATGACCAGCGAAGCGCTCGGAGCGCTTCGCGACGACGAGGTGCTCGACCTCATCTTCATGCCGGGCTTCTCGACCGCTCACGAGGTGACGGAGCTGTCCGGACGCGGTGTTGGCATGGATGCGGTTCGGACCATGATCGGGAGGCTGGGCGGAAAGGTCTCGCTAACGAGCAAGCCTGGCCTCGGCACAACCGTCCGGCTGACCCTGCCGCTGAACTTGGTCCTGACGAAGGTTCTGATGGTCTCCTGCGCCGGTGAGACCTACGGTGTGCCCATGGATATGGTCGTGGAGACGGTAAGGGTCGCCGCGGATCAACTCCTGTCCGTGCGGGCGGGCCGGGTGTTCGTCCTACGGGATCAGGTTGTCCCGCTGCTGCATCTGGATGATCTCCTGCACATCCCGCGTGCAAGGACGGACGGGAAGGACCAGAATGCCTTGGTCATACGCGCTGGCCGAGATCTGATAGGAATCAGCGTCGATGCTTTCGGCGGCCACATGGATGTCTTGCTGCGGCCGATGACAGGCCTGCTGTCGTCCATGCCAGGGGTGCTGGGAACCACCATCCTCGGCAATGGTCAGGTGATGATGGTGCTGGATCTTGCGGACCTGGTCGGATGACTGTGCGGCTCGTGAACGACGTGATCCATCTGGAGGGAGCCTGCCAGGTCGAAGAGGCGGAGGCGTTGCTTGTCCTGGTACAGGCAGGAGCGCAGCGGTCGGTCGATCTCACCGAGTGCCGTCAGCTGCACGGTGCCGTCCTGCAGGTCCTGCTGGCGTTTCGCCCTCCGATCCGCGGCCAGTGCAAGGATCCCTTCATCCGCGACCGGATCCTTCCGTCCTTGCTGGCGTCTTGAGCGACAACCGATGGCGTAGCAGAAAGCGACGAGCTTGTGCGAGGCAAGCAGGATTGCCACGCTCCGATCGCCGCATCGGAGTTGGGGGAAACATGGAAACCAAGGTTCTGATCGTCGATGACAGCAAGCTTGCACGCATCGTGGTGGGCAAGGCGGTAGCCGCCTTGCAGCCGGACTGGATCCGCGTCGAGGCCGCCAATGCCGATCAGGCGCTTGCCCTGCTGGAGAACGGAGGTATCGACGTCGCGATCCTAGACTTCAACATGCCCGGCCGAAACGGTCTGGAACTGGCCGAGCATGTCCGGCAGCGCTTTCCCGAGATGCCGATGGCACTGGCTACGGCCAATATCCAGGACGAGGTGATCGCGCGCGCACGAGCGGCGAACATCGCCTTCGTGAGCAAGCCGGTCACCGAAGAAGGCTTCCGTGGCTTCCTGTCCGGTGCGGCCCTCAAGCTCCGTTCGGCGCGCAGATGACCGAGACGGTCATCACGTTGGAAGAGCTTGAGCGCGATGCACTCACCGAGCTGGTGAACATCGGCGTGAGCCGGGCTGCCGCCAGCCTTCGGAAGATGGTCGGCGAGCAGGTTTTTCTTTCCGTGCCCTCGCTCGAAGTCGTCGGGCGCAAGCTGGCGGCGGCACTCATCCGTGAACGGGAAAGTGATCAACTGATTGCGGTGCGGCAGGAATTCGAGGGCGCCTTCTCCGGTCGGGCACTTCTCATCTTCCCAGAAGCCAATAGCCTTGAACTCGTACGTGCCGTCACCGGTGGGGAACTTTCGAGCGACGAAGTCCGGGAGATGGAGGAGGAAGCCCTTCTGGAAACCGGCAACATCGTGCTCAACGGCTGTCTGGCGACTATTGCAAACATCCTTCGGAAGCCTCTCACCGTGTCCTTGCCTCGGCTGGTACGGGGCGATGGCAAACATCTCTTCGATGCATCGGCACTGTCCGCAGACAGTGGGGTCGTATTGTTCCTTTATATCAACTTTGCGATTAGTGAACGCGACATTCGGGGCTACATCGCCATGATCATGGATCTGCCATCTTTGGAGGCCTTGAAGGTACTGGTCGGGGAGTTCATCGAGCGCATCGTCGGCCCGGAAAGTGCTACTCGTGCGAACTGAACCAGAACGTCGTTCGCAAATGCGGGAGGATTGGTGACGGAGAGGGGTACCAGACCCGACGCCGATGATCCTTTTGCGGTAGCGCTGCGGGAGGTCCGTTCGACCGATGGGCCGCTCTTGGACTGCCTTACCCGGTCCGGCCACGCGATCATGATCACCGATCATCGAGCACCGGATAATCCCTTGATCTTCGTCAATGCCGCGTTCGAGCAGGTCACCGGCTACCGCCGCGAGGAAGTGCTGGGGCGCAGCTGGCGTTTTCTGCAGTCATCCGAGGCCGACCCCGGCGCCGTCGCCTCGATCGAGGCGGCCCTGACGGAGGGCCGCTCGATCACGAACGACCTCCAAAGCGTGAGGAAGAATGGTGAGGTCTTCTGGAACAGGCTGCACGTCATGCCGCTCATCAGCGAGGCGGGCGCTACAGCCTTTCATTTGACCATGCACGCCGACCTGACGGCCGAGCAGGACAAGAAAGACGCCGAGCCTCGATTTCGCGGAGTCCATGAACAGCCGGACGCGGCGACCGAGCGTGCCCGTCGCGCGAAGGCCGTGGCCCGGGCGGCGGGTGCCTGGGAATGGGACGTTCCAGGTGAGAGGCTCTATGCCGATGCCCGCTTTGCCGAACTCTATGGAATTTCTGCGAGCGCCGCTGCAAGCGGGCTGCCGACGCAGGCCTTCTTCGATCCGGTCCATCCGGCCGACCGGATGCGTCTCCGGATCGCTGTGGCTGGCATCATGCACGGTGCAGATATCTTCTCGAAGGACTACCGCATCATCAACCCGGATGGTTCCGTCCGGTGGGTCTCCGCGAGAGGGAAGACCGGGCGCGACCACGACCAGAAGCTTGTTCGGTTCGAAGGTATCCTCACCGACATCACGGAGCAGAAGCGGGTCGAGGAGCAACTGCGCATCATCCAGACCGCCGGTGGAGTGGGAACGTTCGAGTACGTGAGCGGGTTCGGGACTGTCGTGGTCTCCGAACAGTTCTGCCGGTTGCTGGGCCTGCACACGAGCGAAGCTCTACCAGTGCGGACCATCAACTCCGTAGTCCACCCGGATGATCCACCCCTCATAGGCGGCCCGGACGACAATCGGGTCGGGGAGTCTTCCTACCAGGAATTCCGTGTTGTTCAGCCGGAAACGGGAGAGATCCGCTGGCTTGGACGGCGAGGTGAGCGTCGCGACGACGGCCACATCCTGGGGGTGAGATTCATCGGTGTCATTTATGACGTGACGGCGGCGAAGGAGGCCGAGGAGAAGCTGCGCCAGTTTGCCGAGACGCTGGAGTCTCGGGTCCGGGAACGGACGAAAGAGCGAGACCGTGTGTGGAACAATTCGCGCGACCTGTTGGCAGTCTTGGGCGAAGACGGAGTCTTCCGGTCCGTCAGTCCTTCATGGACAGCGGTTCTTGGTCATCGGCCGGGCGACCTGATCGGACGGCACGTTCTCGATCTCGTTCATCCCGATGACGCTGGAATGACCCGTGCCGCTCTGGAAACTGTCGTTCAGGGCCGTGGGCTGACAAACTTCGAGACCCGATACCTGCACAAGGACGGAAGCTCACGTTGGACGTCCTGGCACACCTCGCATGAGGATGGGCTCGTCTTTGCCTATGGGCGTGACGTCACCGAGGTGAAGGCGCGGACGGAGGACCTCCGACGAGCGGAGGAGCAGTTGGGCCAAGCACAGAAGATGGAGGCGATGGGCCAGCTGACGGGCGGCATCGCTCACGACTTCAATAATCTTCTTCAGGTAGTGTACGGCAACCTGAACCTCATTCGCCGTAAGCCAGAGAATCCCGACCGGGTGCGCCGGTGGGCCGAGAACGGGCTGCAGGCGGCTGAACGTGGTGCCAAGCTGACCGCGCAGCTTCTTGCCTTTTCCCGCGCCCAGAAACTGGAACTTCGGCCGGTAGCCGTGGGCGCGCTCCTTCGCGGCCTGGAGGACATGCTCAAGCGCACGCTCGGTCACATGGTACGCGTGAACCTGGATCTCATGGATGACGGGGTCGGGGTTTTCGCTGATCCGACGCAGCTTGAGATGGCGGTGTTGAATCTCGCGATCAACGCACGTGACGCCATGCCGGAGGGCGGCAGTCTCACGATCGAAACGCGGCTCTGCTCGATCGCCCATGATGCCGAGCTGGCGCCCGGGGACTATCTCGAGCTGCGAATCATCGACAACGGGGTCGGGATGTCGCCTGAGGTACTGGCGCGCGCATTCGACCCCTTCTTTACGACCAAAGGCGTGGGCAAGGGCACCGGACTGGGCTTGAGCCAAGTTTATGGCATGGTGCGCCAAGCCGGTGGCTCCACGCGGATCACGAGCACAGTTGGCCATGGAACGACCGTCTCTCTTGTTCTGTGCTTGGCTGAACTTACCACAGCCACCCCCATACAAGGTGACCATGCCGGCGCTGACCGTGCAGCAGCCGGTTCCGCGACGGTGCTGGTCGTCGACGATGATCAAGACGTCCGATGCTTCCTCACCAGTTCGTTGACCGCGCTGGGCTACCGCGTCGTCGAGGCGGCGGATGGAAGTGCTGCATTGACGGCACTGGATGACTTCGTTCCGGACCTCTTGTTGGTGGACTTCGCCATGCCTGGCATGAACGGTGCTCAGGTCGCAACCGCTGCACGGGACAAACGGCCAGATTTGCCGATCATATTTGCGAGCGGCTACGCTGACACTGCCGAAATTGACGGTGTCGGCGTAGGCACCACCGTGCTGCGCAAGCCATTCAAGATTGAAGAGCTGGAAGCTGCCGTTGCTACTGCGCTGGCGCGTACGTAGTGGCTGCATGCTGCTGGCGATTCCAACGCACTTAAGCGTTAACGCTGACCCAGCGCTTGCAATCCTGAGGCCGGTCTGCGGACGGCATTGATGATGAGCTTGTGCGCCTCGTAAGGGTCTGGCCATGCGAAGACGTGCTGGCGAGGTTCATCTCACAGTGCCATCGAGCGTCAGCTGACGCTCGATTCGATCCCTGCAGGAGCCGGCGGAGATTCGGCTGGTGCTTGCTCGCATGCCGGCGGTGCATGATCCGGTCGGTGATCTCCCGGCCTACAGTTCTTTGAGACACCGCATTGCAGGTAGAGGACTGCAAGGAGGTGGAGGATGGACGAGGACGTTGGGGCGGACGTGGGTCCGGTGGAGCGCGCCCGCTACGCTGGCCGATCCGGGTCCATGCCC
>NZ_DATAGQ010000048.1:0-4660 GCF_036263595.1 Geminicoccus sp.
GCACCCGCGGCCACGACCCGCCAGTCGCAATAGATCGTCAAAATGGCAAGGCAGGCGAAGAAGTACATGTGCAGGTCGATCTGCCAGGCATGCCCGCCCAGCACCGCCACCAGGACGCTCACGGAGCACACGGCGGCGACACCGACCAGGAGGCGGGTCGCCAGCCCGTTCCCCGCCAAGCGCCAGGAAGCCGTGGCCACCAAGGCCGGGGCCAAGGCGACCGCGGTCGGCGCCAGCCAATCCTTGTCGAGCCACTGGCTCAGTCCCGCGACGACAGGCACGTGGAGCCACAGCAGCAAGAGCAGCATGCAATTCGCCAGCGCCTGCAGGCGATCGATCCGGGCAAGCGACGTCATGAAAGTTCCTCGGATAGGCCGGCACAGGCGGCGAGCAATCTTGGGTCGAGCAGCAGCCAGGCACCGGCCGCGTACAGAGCGGCGCCATCCGACGGGTCCGCGGGCATCACCACCAGGAAGTTCGGCCAACTGCCGGCTCCGACGATAGCGACGCCGGACAGGCCGGCCGCCTTCAAGACATCTTCCTGGGACCACCAGGGAGCGAAGATCGCGAGCACGCTCCGCGACGGCTTGGGCTGCACCGCGAGCCAGGCAGTCGCGACCAAGCTGGCCAGGAGCAGCAGCGTCGCCGGGAGCCATGCGGGGGTCGGTCGCCGCGGCAACGACGTCTGGCCGGCAGGCGCGGCCATGCCTGCCGAGGGCGACGGCGCCCGAGCCGGATGCATGGACGGAATGTGCTGACGATCGCTCACATGGCCACCGTGGATGAGCCTCCCACAGATCATCGCATTCAATCATTAAGAACAGGTTCATTCAGCGGCAGCGATGCGGACCCGGACGATCCGGCTTTGCCAACCTGATCTCCGTGGCCTAAGCCGTGGCCAAAAGCCTGGGGGGTTTCGATGGCGCGCTGGTTGAAGGAAGGCCGTGATCCGAACGCGGCGGCGCAGGACGATGCGGCGGTGCGCGGAGTGGTCGAGACCATCCTGGCGGACATCGCGAAGGGCGGCGATGCAGCGGTCCGGGCGATGTCGGTGAAGTTCGACGGTTGGGACCGCGACGACTACCGGCTGACCGACCAGGAGATCCGGGACTGCCTGGGGCAGCTCTCCCAGCGCAACCTGGACGACATCAGGTTCGCGCAGGCGCAGATCCGCAACTTCGCCGAGCACCAGCGGGCGGCGCTCAAGGACATCGAGGTCGAGACGCTGCCGGGCGTGGTGCTCGGGCACAAGAACATCCCGGTGAACCGGGTGGGGTGCTACGTGCCGGGCGGCAAGTATCCATTGCTCGCCTCGGCGCACATGTCGGTGGTGACGGCCAGGGTCGCAGGCGTGAAGGAGATCATCACCTGCGCACCGCCCTACAAGGGAGCCCTCGCGCCGGCGATCGTGGCGGCCCAGCACCTGGCGGGGGCGGACGTGATCTACTGCCTGGGCGGTGTCCAGGCGGTGGGGGCGATGGCCTTGGGCACCGAGAGCATTGATCCGGTCGACATGCTGGTGGGCCCGGGCAACGCCTATGTGGCCGAGGCGAAGCGGCAGCTGTTCGGGCGGGTCGGGATCGACCTGTTCGCGGGGCCGACCGAGACGCTGGTGATCGCGGACGAGACGGTGGACGGGGAGATGTGCGCCACCGACCTGCTGGGGCAGGCGGAGCATGGGCCGAACTCGCCGGCCATCCTGCTGACGACGTCGGAGCGCCTGGCGCGCGACACGATGGCGGAGATCGAGCGGCTGCTCACGATCCTGCCCACGGCGGAGATCGCGGCGGCGGCGTGGCGGGACTATGGCGCCGTGATCGTCTGCGACAGCGAGGAGGAGATGGTAGTCGAGGCCGACAGGATCGCCTCGGAGCATGTCCAGGTCATGACGCGGGACCCGGACTACTTCCTCCAGCACATGACCAATTACGGTGCCCTATTCCTCGGGCCGCGCACCAACGTTTCCTATGGCGACAAGGTGATCGGCACCAACCACACGCTGCCGACCAAGAAGGCGGCCCGCTACACGGGCGGGCTCTGGGTCGGCAAGTTCCTGAAGACGGTGACCTATCAGCGCGTGCTCACCGACGAGGCATCGGCAATGGTCGGCGAGTACTGCTCGCGCCTGTGCATGCTGGAAGGCTTTGCGGGGCATGCGGAGCAGGCGAACCTGCGCGTGCGGCGCTATGGCGGACGGAACATCCCGTATGCCGGGGCGGCGGAATGAGCGTGCAATTGCCGGCAACGCCCTCGTTCCGGCTGGACGGGCGGCGGGCCCTCGTGACGGGGGCCGGCCGTGGGATCGGCCTGGCCGCGGCGGCGGCATTGGCCGGGGCCGGGGCGGAGGTCACGCTGGTGGCCCGTTCGCAGGACGAACTGGAAGCGGCCGCGGCGGCGATCCGGGACGGCGGCGGTAAAGCGGAGGTGCTGGCCGTCGATGTCACGGATCTGGCAGCGTTCACCGGGGCTGTCGCCGAGGCGGAGCCCTACGACGTCTTCGTGAACAATGCGGGGACCAACCGGCCCCGCCCGTTCGTCGACGTGACCGTCGACGACTTCGACATGATCTTCGGCCTGAACGTCCGTGCCGCGTTCTTCGCGGCGCAGGCGGTGGCGCGACGGCTGATCGCGACTGGCAGGCCCGGCTCGATCATCAACGTCTCGTCGCAGATGGGCCATGTCGGCGGCCGCAACCGCACGGTCTATTGCGCGTCGAAGGCGGCGATGGAAGGCATGACCAAGGCCATGGCACTGGAGCTTGGGGCGGTCGGGATCCGCGTCAACACGATCTGCCCGACCTTCATCGAGACGGAGATGACCCGCCCGTTCCTGAGCGCCCAGGGCTTTCGCGAGGAAGTGCTCGGCAAGATCGCTCTGGGGCGGCTGGGCAGGCCGGAAGATCTAAGCGGCGCGATCCTGTTCCTGGCCTCCGACGCCTCCGCGCTCATGACCGGCTCGGCGCTCATGGTCGACGGAGGCTGGACAGCCGCCTGAGCCGGCAGCTCAGGGCAGGCCGTTGGTCGAGTTGATCACCTCTTCCCGGTCTTCGGGAATGCGGTCGCCCTTGGTGGTGTCGTCCGGCGTGGGCATCTGCTGGGCCCGCCCCTGGTTCTGCGACGAGCCCTGGCCGCCCTGCCTTTCCAGCTCGTTGTCGATGACGTCCGGGGCACCTTCGACCGGATCCTGGTCCGGGTTCTGCCGATCCTTGGCCATGGCGGCCTCCGCTGGCTGATGGTCGACGCCGGGTCAGCCCAGCGCCCCGGCGATCGCCGGAGTCCTGAAGGTTAACCCCATCGGGCGCAAAGCAAGGCCGCGCTCGCGTTCTTCCGCGTTCGCGGCATTGAACCAGGCGATCGTCGCCGCCAGGCCCTGCCGCACCGAGGTGCTGGGCGACCATCCGAGGACGGTGCGGGCCGAGGTGATGTCGGGGCGGCGCCATTGCGGGTCGTCGGACGGCAGGGGCTCGTACACGATCGGCGATGCCGAGCCGGTCAGCTCGGTGACGAGTCGGGCCAACTCGTTGATCGTGTATTCCTCGGGGTTGCCGATATTGATCGGCGCGCGCGGGTTGGCCTCGATATCCATCAGGCGGTAGAGGCCGTCGATCAGGTCGGTGACGAAGCAGAAGGAGCGGGTCTGCTCGCCGGTGCCATAGACGGTGAGCGGCCGGCCCTTCAGCGCCTGCACGATCAGGTTGGACACGATCCGGCCGTCGTCCGGGCGCATGCGGGGGCCATAGGTGTTGAAGATGCGGGCCACCCGCACGTCAACCTCGTGCTGGCGCATATAGTCGAAGCACAGCGTCTCGGCGGCGCGCTTGCCTTCGTCGTAACAGGCACGGATGCCGATCGGGTTGACATTGCCCCAGTAGGTCTCCCGCTGCGGGTGCTGGTCCGGATCGCCATAGACTTCGCTGGTCGAGGCCTGCACGAGGCGGGCGCCGTTCGCGCGGGCGAGGTCGAGCAGGTTGCGGGCGCCGAGCACGCTGGTCAGCAGGGTATGGATCGGGTCGGCCTGATAGTGCCGGGGCGAAGCGGGACAGGCGAGGTTGAAGATGCGGTCTACCTTGATCGAGCTGGGCAGCGGCTCGCACACATCCGCCTCGATCAGGGAAAATCGCGGCTCCCGCTCGAGCGGGCGCAGGTTCTCCGAGGCACCGGTCCGGAAGCTGTCGAGGCAGACCACGCGCCAGCCTTCGCCAATCAGGCGCTCGCATAGATAGCTGCCGAGGAAGCCGGCGCCACCTGCGACGAGGACGGCATTGGTGGCCGGAGACCGGCGGGCTTTTCTGGGCATGGCGGCCTCCTTGGACGTCGAGGACGGTCGGGGAGTTGACGAGGTATGGACGATACGCGGCGTCCGCCGGTCCGGATCGACTGCTGCTGCCAGCAGCCGTTCCAGGTCCGCGGCACGCGCGACGCCGGTATGGGCTTCCAGGACGATGCGGCGGGCGCGGTCGGCCAACTGCCGACGTTCCCCTTCGCCGGTCGCTTCGAGGGCACGGACCACCGTCGCCGTATCGTCCGCGATCAGGATGGCCTCGTTCTCCGGCAGGAGATCGGACAGGCCCTGCCAGCGATCGCTGATGATGGGCGTGCCGCATGCGGCCGCCTCGACCAGGCGTACGCTCGGCGACCAGCCGGCGGCGATCATGTCGGCG
>NZ_DATAGQ010000049.1:0-8798 GCF_036263595.1 Geminicoccus sp.
ATCGAAGGTGGTCATCGGCACTCCCGCTGGTGTCCTCTCTCCAGGACACCAGATATAGGAACTCGCGGCCGACTCCGCTAGCGCGAGCAGGCATCCAGCAGGCAGTTTTTCAAGGGATTACGAGCACTTGTGCACCCTCGTCATCTTCCGGCGCAAGGCTGGTCCATGGCCGCTCCTGATCGCCGCGAACCGCGACGAGATGACCGGCCGCCCTGCCTCGCCGCCGGCCAGGCACTGGCCGGACCAGCCGGAGATCGTGGGCGGGCTGGACCAGCTGGCAGGCGGCAGCTGGCTGGCGCTCTTCGACACGGGCGTGTGCGCCGCCATCCTCAACCGCCGTGGCACGCTCGGGCCGATGGAGGGCAAGCGCAGCCGGGGCGAACTCGTGCTGGATGCCTGCAACCACCTGGATGCCGCCACCGGCGCCAGGTTCATGGCCGAGCTGAACGGAGCCGCCTACCGGCCGTTCAACCTGATCGTGGCGGATCCGAAGGAGGCGTTCTGGGTCCGCCATGCCGGGGACGGCCCGATCCAGCTCGTGGCGATCCCCGAGGGGCTGTCGATGATCGAGGCGGGCGAGCTGAACGACCCGGCCTCGCCGCGGATCCGGCGCTTTGCTCCCGCGTTTGCCGCCGACCTGCCGAAGCCGGACGCGGGCGAGTGGTCGGGCTGGCAGCTGCTGCTGGGCACGCCGGCACGGCCGGGACAGGATCCTGGCGAAGGCTTGTGCATCCGCCGCGATGACGGCTACGGCACGGTGTCGTCGAGCCTGCTGGCCCTGCCGGCCGACCCGCTCGTCCCGCCGGTCTGGCTGCATGCGGAAGGGGCGCCCGACCGGGCGGCGTTCCAGCCGGTGGATCTGAGCTGAGGCGTCAGACCAGCAGGCCGCCGGTCGCAAGGTGCCAGCGGCGGGTGGCCGCGTCGTCGGCCTCCTTGGCTTCCACCCACCAGCCGCCGTCCGGCCCTTCCTCGAACTTCCAGAAGGTCGCGCGGGTCTTCAGCCAGTCGATCAGGAAGGCGCAGGCCTCCAGCGCGGCGTGGCGGTGCGCCGAGGCGGTGGCCACCAGCACGATCGGCTCGCCCGGCAGCATCCTGCCGTAGCGGTGGATGATCAGGGTGGCATCGAGCGGCCAGCGCGCCAGGGCCTCGGCCTCGACCCGTTCCAGCTCGCGCTCGGTCATGCCTGGATAGTGCTCCAGCGTCATCGAGGTGAGCCGCCGGCCCCCGGCGAACTCCCGGACGAGGCCGGTGAAGGTGGCTACCCCGCCGATCTCGGTGCGGCCATGGGTCATGGCGGAGATTTCGGCGCCCAGGTCGAAGGGCAGGGCCTGCACGCGGACCGTCATCGCTGGTCAGCCTCCGGTCACCGGCGGGAAGAACGCCACCTCGTCGTCGGGCCCGACCGGATGGTCGCGCTGCACGTGGCGCTGGTTGACGGCACAGCGGACGATGCCCTGGGAGGCCACGGCCTCGCCGAAGGCGGGATGTCTGGCCGCCAGGAAGTCCAGCAGGCCGCCGACATCGCCCACGCCCGGCGGCAGCTCGATCGTTTCGGACGAGGTGCCGGCCTTCTGCCGGAGCCAGGCGAAATACATGATCTTCATGGCTGCCTCACGCCGGCCGGTTCGGGGGGATGCGGCGGCGGCGGAGGCTCGCCGGCCATGTGGCGCAGGCCGGCCTGCAGGTAGTCCCAGCCGGTGAGCAGCGTCAGCGCGGCGGCCAGCCACAGCCCCCAGAAGCCGATCGTCTCGGTGGGCAGGGGATCGGGACCGGCCGGGCCCAGGATCAGGAACACGATCGCCACCATCTGCACGGTGGTCTTCCACTTGGCGAGCGGGGTCACGGGCATGCCGACCCGGACCTCGGCCATGTACTCGCGCAGGCCGGACACGGCGACCTCGCGCAGGATGATCACGACGGCCGGGATCAGGGGCGCGCGGTGGAATCCTGCCAGCATGACCACGGTGGCGCCCACCAGCAGCTTGTCGGCGACCGGGTCGAGCCAGCGGCCGAAATCAGACTGGAGGCGCCAGTTGCGCGCGATCCAGCCGTCCAGCAGGTCGGTCGTGGCGGCCAGCAGGAAGATGGCGCAGGCCACCCAGCGGGCCCAGGCGCCGTCGACGTAGAACATCGCCATGACGACCGGGATCAGGGCGATCCGGAACAGGGTCAGCATGTTCGGCAGGTTCATCTGCAACGGGCCGGGCTCCTTCAGCCGCCGCGGAAATGGTCGTGGATGGCCCGCGCCATCGCGGCACTCACCCCCGGCACCCGTTCCAGGTCCACGATTCCTGCCTCCGCCACCCCGCGCGCCGAGCCGAACTGGGCAAGGAGCGCCTTCTTGCGCCGCGGGCCGATGCCGGGAATCGAATCCAGCGCCGACCGCTCGGTCCGCTTCCCGCGCCGGCTGCGATGCGAGGTGATCGCAAACCGGTGGGCCTCGTCCCGTAGCCGTTGAATGAAATAGAGCAAGGGGTCCCGCTGCTCCAGTGCGATCGGCTCGTCACGGGCGGGCAGGTGCAGCTTCTCCCGTCCCGCATCGCGATCCGGCCCCTTGGAGACCGCCACCAGGCACTGATCCTCGATGCCCAGCTCGTCCAGCACGGCGCGTGCCGAGGAAAGCTGGCCGACGCCGCCGTCGATCATGACGACGTCCGGCCAAAGGCCCGTGGAGCGGTCCGGGTCCTCCTTCTGCAGCCGGGCGAAGCGGCGGGTGAAGACTTCCCGCATCATCGCGAAGTCGTCGCCCGGCTTCGTCGTGGGATCCTTGATCGAGAAGATGCGGTAGCCCGACTTGTCGAAGCCCTGCGACGTCGCGCGCACGCAGACGCCGACCGCGTCCGAGCCCTGGATATGGCTGTTGTCGTAGATCTCGACGCTGCGCGGCGGCTCGTCCCGGTCGAGCAGCGATCCCAGCGCCTCCAGCAGGCGGGACTGGGCACCCTCCTCCGCCAGGCGCCGGGCCAGGGCCTGGCGGGCGTTGGTCTGCGCCAGATCGACCAGCTTCAGCTTGTCGCCGCGCTTGGGCACCGCGATCTCGATCCTGCGGTTGGCATGAAAGCTCAGCGCCTCGACCAGCAGATCGCGGCTGGGCACCTCCTCGGACAGGAGGACCAGCGGCGGGGCCACGCGGTCGGCATAGAACTGGGCCAGGAACGCCTCCAGGATCTCGGACGGTTCGACATCCTTGGTATGTGCCGGGTAGTAGGGTCGGTTCCCGTTGTTGCGGCCGCCGCGATAAAAGAACACCTGCACGCAGGCAGCACCACCCTCGACCGACAGGGCGACCACGTCGGCATCGTCGACCGACTCCGTGTTGATGCCCTGGTGCGCGGTGACGTGGGCCAGGGCCTTGATCCGGTCGCGGATGGCAGCCGCCCGCTCGAACGACAGGTCCTCCGAGGCCTGCATCATGTCCGCCTGGAGCCGCTCCTGGACCTCGCGGGAGCGGCCGGCCAGGAACAGCTTCACCTCCCCGACCAGGCCCCGGTACTCCTCCTCGCTCACCCGGCCGACGCAGGGCGCGCTGCAGCGCTTGATCTGGTACTCCAGGCAGGGCCGCGAGCGGCTCTGGAAGATGCTGTCCTTGCAGGAGCGCAAGGGGAAGGCCCGGCGCACCGCCTTCAGCGTCTGGTCGACCGCCCCGGACGAGGCGAACGGGCCGAAATAGTCGACGCCCTTCTGCCTGGCGCCGCGATGCTTGCGGATCTGCGGGAAGGCCTGCCGGGTGTCGATCGCGATGAAGGGGAAGGACTTGTCGTCGCGCAGCAGGATGTTGAAGTGCGGGCGGAGCTGCTTGATCATGTTCGCTTCGAGCAGCAGCGCCTCCACCTCGGTGTTGGTGGACACGAACTCCATCGACCGGGTGAGCACGATCATCCGGCGGATGCGGGCCGAGCACTGCTCGGGGCGGGTATAGGCAACGACCCGCTTCTTCAGGCTCTTGGCCTTGCCGACATAGAGCGCCTCGCCCTTCTCGCCGAGCATGCGGTACACGCCCGGGCTGTTCGGCAGGCGGGCGACGTGATGGCGAATCAGGTCCGCCCCACGCAGGGCCGCGGGGTCGAGGGCCGGAACGGGTGTCGGCTCGGGCGGCGGGGAGGCCGGAAGGGCATCGGTCGAAGGCATGGTCGTCATCTGACGATGCGCGATGATCCGGTCAAGGCATGGGGCACGGCTTTCGCCCGTGCTGTCGGACGGGCGTCGCAACCACGGCAGCGGGGGACCGTTCCATCCGATCCACATCTTTCCTGGAGCAGATCGTGAAGGCGATGACCTTTGACCGCTATGGCGGCCCCGACGTCCTCCGCCTGGTGGACCTGCCAGTGCCCAAGGTTGGCCCCGGCGAGATACGGATCCGCGTGCGCAGCGCTGCCGTGAACCCGGTCGACTGGAAGATCATGGCGGGGGGCCTGGACAGCCTGATGCAGGCCTATTTCCCGGTCATTCCCGGCTGGGACGTGGCGGGTGTCGTGGACGCGGTCGGCCCCGACACGCCGGAGTTCCGCCCGGGCGACGAGGTGATCGCCTATGCCCGCAAGAGCTTCATCCATGACGGGACGTTCGCCGAGTTCATCTCGGTCTTCGCCGAGGCCGCAGCCCGCAAGCCGGCGAGCCTCGACTGGGACCAGGCGGCGGGCCTGCCGCTGGCCGGCCTCACGGCGTACCAACTCCTGACGCGCCTGGGCCTGAAGGCCGGCGACATCGTCCTGATCCATGCGGCCGCGGGCGGGGTGGGCGCCCTGGGGGCGCAGATCGCTGTGGCCCAGGGCGCCAGGGTGATCGGCACGGCGTCGGAGAAGAACCACGCGTTCCTTTCCTCGCTGGGCGTCGAGCCGGTGACTTATGGCGAGGGCCTGGCGGAGCGGGTCCGCGCGCTGGCGCCGGACGGCGTCGACATCGTGGCCGACTTCGTGGGCTGCGTGCTCGACGTCACCCGGGCCGTCCTGCGCGACGGCGGCCGGCATGCCTCGATCGTGGACGGAGCCGTGCAGGACCATGGCGGCACCCTGGTCTGGGTCCGTCCGAACGGCCGGGACCTGCAGGCGCTGGCTGACATGGCGGATGCAGGGCGCCTGACCGTGTCGGTCGCACAGACCTTTCCCCTGGAGGCGCTGGCCGAGGCGTTCGCGCTGTGCAAGACCGGCCGCGTCCGCGGCAAGATCGCGATCCAGGTGAGCCGCTGATCCAAGAGTGTCCTCGATGAGCGGATGGCCGCGCCGCGCTTGTGCATCGGCGGCGCCACGTCCATGCACGGACATGCCCTGATGGCCGTGGCCGGCTTGGGCGCCTGTGTCAGGGGAAACGGAGAGGATCGGGTGGGACCGTCCATGTTCTGCATCGCCAGGTCAGCCTGCCTGGCCCTTTTCACCCTGGCCCTGCTCGCGGCCACGCCGATCCTCGCAGCCGAGGAAGCAGCACCTCCGTTCGACGACAGGTCGGGCGCCTTCCTCGACCGGTCCACGAGCCAGCTGCGGCTGCGGCCCCATACGCTCGTGCTGATGCGGCCGCCCGTGGCGGCCAACCCGAAGAAGAGCTTCAAGCTGTTCTACGCCTTCAACTTCGCGAACCAGCCGGTCGGCCTGGACAAATGCGGGCTGACCCGCCTGCCCTTGCTGGGTCCCCGCTCGTTCTTCCCAGACGGCAAGGTGCTGGATCGGGTTGACCGCACGTTCGCTGACCAGCAGTTGCCGGCCATCCGCAAGGCCTTCGCCGATGCGGGCAGCAACCCGGTCGTCATCAACATCGAGGGACCCTGGACGATCAGGCGGACCGATTCCTCCGCCGTCGTCGCCGCCAAGATCGACAGCCATCTCGATCTCGCGGCCTATCTGCGCAGCCGCCTCGGCAACAAGATCAGGCTCGGCTTCTACGGCGAAGCCCCGTTGAAGGACTATTTCTCCTACCAGCTCGACTATTTCGGCAACCCGTTCGACCCGATGTACCCGGAGTTCGTCCGGGCGCCCGGCCTCGCCGACGCCGTGAACCGGCAGGTCGTGCGCCTGGCCGCGTCCGCCGACGCGCTGTTCCCGCCCTACTACACGGTCTGGTACGACGACATGGGCCGGACCGACGCGCAGCGCTATCAGCTGACGATGCAGGGCTGGACCACGGCGGCGCAGGAATCGATGAAGCTGGCGCTGGCCTGGAAGAAACCGGTCTATCCGTTCATCTGGATGCAGTACCACAACAAGATCAACGTGCCGGCCCTGGCCAACAAGTTCCTCGCGCCGGGCTTCTTCCGCTATCAGCTGGACACGCTGCGCAATCTCGGGGCGGACGGGGTCGTGATCTGGGGCACGCTCGGGCCGCATGGCGGGCGCGAGATGTTCGACAGGAATGCCGACTGGTGGAAGGACTACCTGACGTTCGCGAAGGAGAACGGGGTGGACCTGGCTGCCTGCCCGCATCTTCCTTAAGGCCCGGTTCCCGGAAGCACGATCGATGGCTTCAGGCTCTTGCCTCCCTTGCCTCGTGTAAGGATCTTCCTTACTTTTCCTGCCAGAGGTAGCCATGATCACGAGCAGGATCACCAGCAAGGCGCAGACGACCATCCCCCGGGCGGTGCGCGTGGCGCTCGACCTGAAGGAAGGCGACGAACTGGTCTACGAGATCCAGGACGGGCGCGTGGTGATCAGCAAGCCCAAGGAAAAGCAGGCCGACGATCCCTTCGCCACGTTCACGGAATGGGCCGGGGAAGCAGATCGCGAGGCCTACGCTGATTTCTGAGCAGGGCGACATTGTCCGCGTTCCATTTCCCTACGTGGACCGCAACCGGAGGCAGCACCGGCCGGCACTGGTAGTATCGGCCGGTACCATCGATCCACGGAAGGGACTGCTCTGGGTCGTGATGATCACGAGCGCGGGCAACGAGGCCTGGGAGGGCGACGTCGCCATCGGTGATCACGTGGCCGCAGGCTTGCCCGTACCTTCCACGATCAGGCCGGTGAAGATCGCGACGATCGAAGCGACCAAGGCCGAGACGGTCGGACGCGTTTCCCCCCAGATCCTGAACGACGTCATGCTCCGCCTGCGCAACGTTCTGAGGTCGCCGGAACACTGAGAACGGCCGCACAACCGTGAAGGCCGGCTTGCTCGGGGCCTGCCGCCTGTCCACCTTGCTGGCATGTCGTCCGCAAGTCGCGCGCCTGGGCCCGGTTGGGCCACGAGCCTGCCGGCGCTCGCGGGGCATTGGCCGTGACCGAGCTGCCAGGAGGCCTTGGATGGCGAACGAGCCTGATGACGAGATCCGGGAATTCGCCTCGCCCGCCTGCTTCATGCACGAGCTGGATCCTGCCTATACGGGGCTGCCCCCGCCGCGCGAGGAGGTGATGCGCTGGCGCAAGGAGGAGCGCGCCCGCCTGATCGCCAAGCGCCTGGCCGTGCCGGCGGCGGAGCGGGCTGCAATGACCGAGGGGATCGTGCGCGGGCTCGACGAGCTGCTGGGCGATCCAGCGGCACGGGTCGTCAGTGTCTATTGGCCGTTCCGGGGCGAGCCGGACCTGCGGGGGTGGATGGCCGGCGTGACCGCGCGGGGCGGGATCTGCGCGCTGCCGATCGTGCGGGAGAAGAAGGCGCCGCTGGTGTTCAGGGCCTGGAAGGAAGGCGACCGGATGGAGCGGGGCATCTGGAACATTCTCGTGCCGGCCGATGGACCCGATATTCGGCCGGACGTAGTGATAGCACCGCTGGTCGGGTTCGATCCGGCCTGCTTCCGGCTGGGCTATGGCGGGGGCTATTTCGACCGCACGCTCGCGACGTTCGCCGAAAAGCCGCTGGTGGTCGGGGTGGGTTATGGCCATCAGGCGATCGCGACGATCCATCCGCAGCCGCACGACATCCCGATGGACGTGATCGTGACCGAGGCCGGGATCGCGCACCGACGTCCGTAACCATGAGGTGAACGAAGGGACAGGGTCAGGAACCCACCGCGCAACGGCTGGTTGCACGCGGCAGCCGATCCACGGCGTGGGAGCAACAGAATGAGCCGGCCCTTTCTTGCAGTTCCGATCGTTCTTCTGTCGGCCCTGACCGCCTGCTCTCAGGTCCGCGACGTGGCGGCCGACGCCGGTCTGCCGGTCGCGCGGGACACCTCTGCGCAGGCGGCGGCCGGATCCAACGGGGATTGGGGCTGCGTCCAGCCCGAGCCCGGGCATCCGACCAGCGCGGAAGAGCGCGCCTTTGTCGACGAGGTGGGCCGGCTGGCCGTCCAGGCCGAGCGCACGCACGGCGTGCCCGCCGCCGCCATCACCGCCATGGCGATCCAGGAATCCGGCTATGGCTGGACCAAGCTCGCCCAGGAGACCAACAACCTGCTGGCATGGAAGTACGTGCCCGGCCCTGCCGTGGGCGACCGGCAGTCTTGGGAGATCGATTGCCCGAACGCCGGCCCGCGCGACAAGTTCGTGGTCTTCGCCGATCGGGCCGAGGCAGTCGAGTTCGTGGCGGAGCAGCTGGCATCCTCGCCCAACTACGAGGCCGACACCGCGCGCTACCGCCAGGACCGGGCGAACCGGGTCGACGTGCGGGAAGCGGTCGACCGCTGGGTGGACGGCATCGCCGATCCCTACAGCACGAACCCCGAGGGCTACCGCAACACGATCCGGCGGCTCATGAACAATCCCTACAGCCCGTCGGACCAGCTCTCGGCGGAGAACAATCTGTACCGGCTTTCGGAGGGTGTCACCCAGGCGGCCAGCCAGTGACGGCCTACTGCGTGAGGTCGTCCGGCACGGCGAAGCTGTTGTAGATGGCGGTCGCAAGCGGCCTGAAGAACGCGTCCTCCGCCTTGGGCCAGC
>NZ_DATAGQ010000050.1:0-8757 GCF_036263595.1 Geminicoccus sp.
ATGTGGTCACGTGCCCGGCTCGAGGAGGGTAACCTTGAAGGCGTGGCCGGTGTGCGCGCGGTGGTGGTAGGTCACACACCGGTGCGGCAACCGGCAGTCTTGGGCAACGTCTACCATATCGACACGGGCGGCTGGTTGACGACCGGGCGCTTCACGCTGCTTGATCTTGCCAGCCTCAAGGTCGTGAGCGAGCCACAGGACCTCCTCGTCCTTCAGACGAGTTGAGATGGCGCCAGGCGCCTCACATGCCTTGGTCGAAGCCGCCCTGGCATCGTTGAGCAGGATACTTCGAGTACCACCTGGCCTCAGCGCCAGTATTCGCCGCGCGTCCCTGCATTCAACCCGAACAGACGCTCGGACGCGCGCCGGCTGATGCCGTAGCACTCGCAGGCACTGCTCTCCAGGCCGGGCCGGTCGGTGATCCGCATCCGGCCTCCCCTATAGCTGATCATACCGGCCTTCTGCAGTGCACCTGCAGCGATGGTGATCCCAGCACGGCGAACACCCAGCATCATGCTCAAGAACTCATGGGTCATGGGAAACTCGTCGCCTTCGGCACGGTCGTGGCTCATCAGCAGCCAACGGGCCAGGCGCTGATCGGTATGGTGGCGTCCGTTGCAGGCGGCCGTGCGCGCCACCTGCCCGTGATGCAGCATGACATAGCGCAGCAGCAGCGTACGCAGGACCGGGTCACCCTCCATCGCCGCACGCAGACTGTCCGCCCCCATGCTCAGCGCGGTGCCCGGACACTGAACCATGACTTCCAGGTCGTCGAACGCCTCGCCGAGGATGACCGGCAGGGCGGTCACGCCCTCCCAGCCGACCAGTCCGACCTCACCGCTGTCACCGTCCTCCAGCGGTGCCAGCATGGAGCACCAGCCGCGTTCGGGAAAGTAGACCGTGGCGATCGGCTCTTCTGGGCGATGCAGGACCTGGCGCAGTTCGAGATCCACCGGTGTCAGCTGTGGCCACAGCTTCGCCAAGCTGCCCGGCGGCAGGGCCGCCAGCAGGCGGTTGCGGATTGAAGGGGTGAATGGAATGGACGAGGCCACGAACGGCTCCTGCGCACTATATCGGCGGGAGCTCACGTACCTCTCTCAGCCGCCCGCGCCGGAAGGTTGCGGCAGGCGATGAGCTATATATGGCACGGCCGCCAGAAGTTACATGTACGATATCGTACAGCAGCAGCCAGAATGTGGTCTGTTTCGTGGCTGCTTCCTGCTGGGTGGTCCAGTCACGTCAGGCCCATCCATGAGATCTTAGGAATAAGCATGACTAGAATGGTGCCTCATTTTCTGTACCTGATCAGTCTAGGAGCCAATGACGGCGGTGACGGCCAAGTCGGCAGGGCCTTTCTTTGGCTGACGCGTCCATGTCGATGCATCGGTTCACCCGCTCAATGCCGTGCAAAGATCAGCAATGCGTTGAGCGGTCCGTTCAGGTCGATCGGGCCGTCATAGGTGATGGCATGCCTGGGAATGCCGCCCTCGGCCAGTGGGGTTATGGGCGTGATCACTATCGTGGCCCCACCTGCCTCATGGATGGCCGCCAAGCCAAGCGATCCATCATCCAGGCCGCCTCCTAAAGGCCACGTCGATCATGCGGTGGCCAGCGTGCGTGGCCATCGACTTGAACAAGAGATCGGTGGTGCGGTTGCGATACTGGCGACCGGGATCACGGACGAGGTCGCCGAAGCTGTGGGCCGCCAGCGTCAGATGCTCGGCCGCCTCACCGATGTAAAGGCGGTCACCCTTGAACGGTTCGTCGTCATCCGTGACGAGCCAGAGAGTACGCCGACTGCTCATGAAGAGACTGGTGCACGGGCCGCCACGGGCTGGCTAGGCTATGGGCTCAGATCGGGTTTCGAGGTGCTCATGACGGCCAGCCGACACAAGCTAGACGTCGACCAGCCAACTCACCCGAACTGCTTCTTGTTTCCTTCTTCCTTAAGGCGGCCGGGGGTTCCCGAGCGCGGCCAGTGCCTCGTCGGTGAAGTCCTTCAGGCGGGCGATCGCCATCGCGAGCGTCTTGCCGGCTTTGCTGCCGCCGTCCGCCAATCCGGCGGCCGGGGTTTTCGAGACATTGCTGGCGGTCACCAGCTTGTCGATGAGCCGCTCGCACTTGCTCACCTCCATGACGGACGGGGCAAGGATGTTGGTGGTAAGCTTCGGCGGTTTCGCCGGCGCTCAACGATGTGGTGGCGCCGATCCGCTTGGCGGCTTCTTCCAGCCGCTCCATCGTGGCGGTGACATCATTGGTGCCATCGCTGATCAGGATGGCGACCTTGCATATCTGCTGGTCGAAGTCGGTCGCCATGTTGGACATGGTGCGCTGCGCGACGTGGACCGGGCAGTAACGAAAAGTGATGTGCTCTGGCCGTAGCTCCTGAGACTCTGACCGACTCTCTACAAAGAAGAGGACCTTCAGGCAGGACGGTTGGGGCGGTCATTCTGGCCAGCCTCCGACTTGGCAAGGAAGTCCGCATGACTTCGCCAAGGCTAAGCTTATTGGCATCATCCAACGCAGGAGTCGGATCGACCTTCGGACCAACCGAGTGACGATCCAGATGATCTGGTCGTTAGCGATGCAACTTCCTCCGATTTTCTTGATCATGAAGCAGAATTTCTACTCCAGATTGTTTGCCAACTCCGAAGCCGCCACAGTTCAGCGGTTTGCGGGCAAGATGCCGATTTCTGTGAGTCAGCCGAACGGCGGAGCGCTTGACCGTCATGACGGGCGCACGTGCTTGGCTACATACGCTGTGCTCATCTCGACACTCCGATGATGTCTGTGACAGCCATTTCCACCAGCGGGAGAGAAGAAGCCTGAGTGTTCCCGGGTGCGGGCGGACGACCATCTTCACCAACGAGATCTGATCAGGCGTGTGGCTCGCGGCTGGCGCGAGTCCACTTCTTGCGACAACATCGGTAGGGTCGATGCGGCAGATGACTTGATTGCCGGTGGCAGTCAGCCTTCAAATATTTGTCATAGTAACAGGAGTAGAATGAGATGACTGACTTCGGCGGCCGCACGATCCTCGTCACGGGTGCCAGCGGTGGCATCGGCGGCGCTACGGTCCGCCATCTCCGTGCAGGCAACGCCGACGTCATCGCGAGCGGTCGTGCAGAGGACGCCCTTGCGGCACTGGCAAAGGAGACGGGCTGCCGGACGCTGCCCTTCGATCTTTCCTCCGAGGAGTCGGTGCGTACAGCGCTGGAAGGTCTGGACCTGTGGGGTGTCGTGAACTGCGGCGGATTCGGCGGTGAAATCGCCACGCCCATGGACACTGATATCGCCATCTTCGACAAGGTGATCAGCATCAATGCGCGAGGTGCCCTGCTGGTCACCAAATATGCTTCGCAGTCGATGGTCCGCCTGGGCAAGGGTGGTGCCATCGTCAATGTATCAAGCCAGGCGGCACTGGTGGCGCTGACGGGCCATATCTCCTACGGCTCATCGAAGGCAGCACTGGACAACATCACGCGCGTGTCGGCGCTGGAGCTCGGAAAGTACGGGATCCGCGTCAACAGCGTGAATCCGACGGTCGTGATGACCGACATGGCGGCCGGCTATTGGGGACGCCCGGAAGTTGCGCAGCCCTTCATGGAGCAGATGCCCCTGGGGCGCTGGGCAACGGTGGATGAGATTGCTGCCCCTATCGTTTTCCTGCTCAGCGATGGTGCGGCCATGATCACAGGCGCCTCACTTCCGATCGATGGTGGCTACACCTGCCGGTGACCTTGGCACATAGTGCTCATGCTCTCAGGAAGAGCATGAGCACTATGTGGTCGAACACGCTAGGCCGGGGCCACCGCCATGGGCCGTGCTGTCTCCCGGATCGGCAGGTGGATGAGCGCACTGAAGGCGCCGATGCCCACCCCGATCCACCACACGGCGTCATAGCTGCCGTAGGCGTCGTAGAGTCGCCCGCCCAGCCAGACGCCCATGAAGCTCCCCAGCTGGTGGCTGAGGAACACGATGCCGTAGAGCGTGCCCATGTAGCGCAGCCCATAGAGATGCGCGACGAGG
The DNA here is from genome assembly GCF_036263595.1 of Geminicoccus sp. Taxonomy (NCBI): domain Bacteria; kingdom Pseudomonadati; phylum Pseudomonadota; class Alphaproteobacteria; order Geminicoccales; family Geminicoccaceae; genus Geminicoccus; species Geminicoccus sp. Next base: position 4,030 of record NZ_DATAGQ010000050.1, read on the forward strand.
CCAGAGGTAAGCGGCACGGTGGCGAGCCACAGGCTTCCCATCACGGCGGAGAACACCAGCACCGTGGTAGGCGTCATCGGCGTCAGGATGAACCAGGCGGAGACCAGGGTGCGGCCCGTATAGATCCCGGCCAGCAGGTACTTCTTGGTGAAGCGCTTGCCGGCCCAGCCTGCCACCAGCGTGCCGGCGATGTTGCCAAGCCCAATGATCGAGATCGCGACTGCCCCCAGGGCACCAGTCGTCGTGATCCCCATCGCATGCAGCACGCTGCCCAGCATGATCGGCCCACAAGTTTCGGCCACGAAGGCGGGGAAGTGGGCAGTGATAAAGGCCAGCTGATAGCCGCAGGAGAAGAACCCCATGAAGATCAGCGCAAAGCTCGGATCCCGCAGCGCCCCCAGCACCACTGCTCCCATGCTCTCCTGAAGCTCCACCCTGGAGGCAGGACCGGGCGTGCGCATCCAGGGCAGCACGAGCAGCACCGCCAGGATCAGGGCCGCAAACGCCAGGAACACGCCCTGCCATGGCATGAGCGCCAGGAGGCCCTCTGCCAGGGGTGGCCCCAACACCTGCCCGGCCGACCCGGCGGCGGTCACGATGGCCAGCGACATGGAGCGGTTCTCGGCTGACGAGGCCCGGCCCACGACAGCCAGCACCACGCCGAACCCCGTCCCTGCGATGCCCAGCCCCACCAGCACCTCGTAGAGCTGGTGCTGGATCGGCATGGTCGCACCCGCCGACAGCACCAGACCCAGCGCATAGGCCAGAGCACCCAGGATGATCGCCTTGCGGTCGCCGATCTTCTCGGCCAGCGCGCCGAACAGCGGCTGGCCGAAGCCCCAGGCTAGGTTCTGGATGGCGATGGCAAGGGAGAACTCGGCGCGGGGCCAGTTGAACTCCATGGCGATCGGGAGCTGGAAGACGCCGAACGAGGCGCGGATGGCAAAGCCCACCAGCACCACGAGGCTACCAGCTAGGAGGACGGGGGTGAACAGGGGAGCATGTCGGGCCATTCCGCCTCTTTGCGCGGCACAGGAACATTGTCAACCGACAGACCCTGCGCGACCTCTCATGCACTGGAAGACGTGGCGGCGGAGGCAAGCTCCATCAGCTACACAGATGCGGTCAGATCAGCCTCATGCTATCCTTAGCGTCATGGGCTGGGCCGTGAGCCTGGCACCGGTGTCGCATGCTCGATCAGGTCGGCCGCGTCAGGATGGCGAAGCCGGCGGCCAGCAAGGCACAACCCAGCAAGATCAATGGCACCGCCCAGACCGCGGGGGCGTCGATGGCACCGACCACCGCCGCACCAGCCGCTCCCGCTATCATGTGCAGCGCGCCCATGACGGCGCTGGAGGTGCCCGCAGCACCCTCCACCGCCATCAGTCCCAGCGCCACCGCCGTCGGCAACATGAACCCCACGCCGATCTGCGACAGGATGATCATCGCCATGGCCAGCCAAGCCGAGACAAAGCCGGCAGCGGTCAGCCCCAGGAACAAGAGCGCGCTCAGTACCAGCAATCCGATGCCCGTATGGATGCGCCGCTGCGGGCCGACCCGCAGTCGTGGTGCCAGCAGCCCACCTGTCAGGAACGCCATGGCATAGCTAGCCGTGGCCAGCCCGACGGAGGTGGGTGCCCAGCCAAAGCCGCCGCCATACAGGCTTTCTGCTGCGGCGAACGCGGCATAGCCACCGGCAATGGCTGCGCCCGAGACCAGGGAATAGCCGAGGAAGACGCGCACGCGCAGCACGTGGCGATAGTTGGCGAGCACCGACGCGAAACCACCCTCGCGACTGCGGCCATGATGGCTCTCCGGCAGGGCCAGCAGCACGACCACCGTGACCAGGAGACCTGACAAGGCGCTCAGCGCTAAGGAGGCCCGCCAGCCGAACTGGCCGGAGATGACGCCGCCCAACACCGGTGCCAGGGCCGGCATGACAGCCATGGCCAAGGTCAGCATCGACATGACGCGCACGAACGTATCGCCGGCATAGCGGTCGCGGGCGATGGCACGCGGCAGCGCCAGACCGGCGCTGGCGCCCAGCCCCTGCATCAGTCGAGCCAGCAGCAGCAGGATGCCGCTGGGTGCGAGGGTCGCAGCGATGCTACCCACGACATAAATCGCCAATCCCGCCAGCAGCACCGGTCGCCGCCCCTCGCGGTCCGACAGCGGCCCTACGACCAGCTGCCCAAGCCCGATCCCGACCAGTACCGCCGAGAGGATCAGTCCGGCTGAGCCAGCCGGCAGCGAGACGTCAGCGGCGATCACGCCCAGTGATGGCACAACCAAATTTGTCGCCATCTGCCCCAGGGCCGTCAGCGCCATGAGCAGCAGCAGCGCACCGGCCGAAGGCATCTGAGAGCGCGGAAGCGAGGCTCCTTCCGTCGGCTTGATCACGTTGTCTGGTTCCAGAAGCAGACACCAACAGCGGTGCTGACGAGATGGTTCGGTCGCCCGAGTGACCTTGGCTTTTGTCACGCAAAGGCCGTGCCATCAGGACTGCGAGTTGTCGAGGGCAAGTGGGCGACAACGGAACTGGCCGAGCCATGAGCGGGAAGCGTGGGCTTGGGGCCGACGCGACGCTTTCACGATCAGCAAGCACTGGTGCAGAGGAAGGGCTACAAGACAGTTGGCCCGCTCGGTACCAGGAGCGCCCGGACCGGAGCTTTCGGATGACGCCCTTACCAGCCATTAACCATGCTGCACTGATCATGCCCGCATGAAGACACAGGCCGTCGGCCTGAACGAGCCAGTGGTGATGCGCGGCCTGCTCGTCAAGCTGTTCAAGCACTCGGACCTGGCCGGGTTCGATCGGCGCGGCAGGTGGGTGCTGCTGATCCAGACGGCGGCCATGCCGCTCTGGCTCTTGGACGAGCTACGCGTCTTTGGCGCGGAGGATGGGGACCTCAAGGAGGATGATCCAGAAGAAGAGGACGACCGGGCCCATGAGCCTCCGGTAGCTCATGATCCGTCGCCTGCGCTTCCTGCTGAGATTGCAACAGGGCCTATTGCCTGATCTTCGAACAGCAACTCATCCGGCAGCGAGATGCTGCCCTGCTGCCACCGAATTCGGTTGGTGAGCCCGATCGGCGGAAACAGCGAGGTGACGTTGCGCATCGCATCCCGCCGAGCCCCGAGAACAAGGTTCAGCGCCGCGGCGGTACAGCTTCCTGACCCGCCAGCAATTCAGCATCGATTCCGGACACCTATGAGCCTATCCCTGTGACCGAGACCCGTGAATGTTGGCAAAAGGACAGAGTCGGTGATGGGTGGATTCTCACTCGAGGGGCGTACGGCACTCGTCACTGGCGGCAGCCGGGGCATCGGTGGAGCCATCGTGGAGCTGTTCGCCGCACATGGTGCGAAAGTCGCGTTGTGCCACCTCGGTGACGCGGCGGGTGCTGCCGAGCTCGGAGAGCGTTTGCGGGCGCGAGGGTTGGCGGTGGCGGCAATTGAATGCGACGTCGCCTCGGAACAGGCCGTAGCCGCCATGACCGACTGGGCAAGGGCGCAACTCGGGCATGTCGACATCCTGGTCAACTGCGCGGGCATCGGGGGTGACAAGGCTTTTGCCGATCTGACCCTGGCTGAGTGGGACCGGATGATCGGCGTGCATCTGCGCGGCACGTTCCTGGTCACCCACGCTCTTTTTCCAGAGATGGTCCGGCGTGGATGGGGACGTGTGATCAACATTGCCTCGCAGCTGGCCTACAAAGGCGCACCTGGCCTCGTTCACTATTGCGCTGCCAAGGCCGGCATCGTTGGATTCACGCGCGCACTGGCGTACGAGGGAGCACCGCATGGCGTCACCGTGAATGCCATCGCTCCGGGACCGGTGGAGACCGAACTGCTTCGAGGCTTGTCGGAGGAGTGGCGTGCCATGAAGCAGGCACAACTGCCGATCGGACGATTTGGCAACGTCGACGAGATTGCACCCACCGCTCTTCTGTTGGCCTCGCCTGAAGGCTCCTTCTATGTCGGCCAAACGCTCTCGCCCAATGGCGGCGATGTGATGGTCTGACCTGCGGAATGGCCCAGCCGGGTTCTCGCACCGCGAACGAGATCTTGCTCGGGGAGGCGGGCGCTGGCAGGCGTACCAGTTGGGCCGATGCAGGTCAGAACATGGAGCGTGTGACGTAGTCGGTCGAGACAAGCAAGATCAGGATCAGAAGCCAGACAGCGGCGTCCACTGCCGCCAGCCGCACTATGCCGCCAGCTTTGTTCTGGTGCATGTAGAACCAGAAGATCAAGCCCGCCTTGGCCAGGGCGACCGCAATGCTGAACATGAAGCCCAATGGGCCGATCAGCACGAAGCTGCCGGCCACAGTCAGTGCCAGCAGCACGAGGAGGCCAGACCAGACCAGGATCAGCGGGCGCAACTCGGCCATGGCATCACCGCGCCAGATACAGGATCGGATAGAGAAGCACCCAGACGATGTCGACCAGATGCCAATACAGGCCGGAGACCTCGATGGTGATTGCGTGCCCTGGAAGTGTGATGCGGCGTTTGAGCAAGAGCCAGGACAAGCCGCTTACCAGCGCGATGCCGATGGTCAGATGAATCGCATGCAGCGCGGTGGCGAACAGTCTCCCGGCCTACAGTTCTTTGAGACACCGCATTGCAGGTAGAGGACTGCAAGGAGGTGGAGGATGGACGAGGACGTTGGGGCGGACGTGGGTCCGGTGGAGCGCGCCCGCTACGCTGGCCGATCCGGGTCCATGCCC
>NZ_DATAGQ010000051.1:0-14763 GCF_036263595.1 Geminicoccus sp.
CTGTCTCGCTCTCGTCGCCTTGCTCGCGACTACGAGCGCCTGCCTGAAACGGGCCTCGCCATGATCCACACCGCCATGAGCCGCATCATGCTTCGACGCCTCGCATAACCTCCTCCAGCCACTTTGCGGACAGTCAGTCAGGCCACCGCGACTCATTTGGCTGGGTACATGGTATAAAACGCAAGCTTTATGCTGTACACCGCAGAGTAGCCGTTGCTTGGGCAGGACAAGCGTTGGCTGCACGCAGGTATGTAATAGATCTTGGCGATTTCTTACGTGGATTAGAAACAGAAGTAGATTTTGACGACTTAGAGCGGTTCCATAGAGAATGGCCTGAATCAACAGAAGATATCGGCATAGTGGGCATCTTTGTAGGTAAAGACGGTTCTTTAAGATGCTTTCACTTGAATGGAGAGAAATTAGATTCACCTCTAGCTGAAGAGGTGTATGCAGCAGGCAGTGGAGGCACTGCTCTCAAGAAACTCTTGATGGATTTCATTCCGCAGACAATGCACTACGACGCCACTTTATCAAATTCAAAGCAGCGTGCACTTGCTGCAGTTTTACCGTTCATTTCAGCTTTTCAAGCAAATGAAATTGCATCACCTTCATTAGATGGCTTCGGCGGCGGCTATGAGATCGCTTATACCCAATGGCCAGAAGGGGAAGAGCCTCGCATCGTTCTAGCCTCAAGTATCACTTACTTTAACTGGATGGCCGCTTTAAATGGCAGCATCATTACTACGACAAGGTTACTACCTGGTATAATAACACAAAACTATCAGCAGAATCGATTGATAATAGGGCGCATAATGTTTCCTGCTTTGGTAGCGGATCTTTTTCCAGACGGTGCAATTCCAGAAGTTTTCAAGGAGAATACCGTTAGTGTTGTTGAGGGTTTTTTTGACCATTCCAACGAAGTAGCTTCCGATGAAATGCTTATCCCGCCGATGTCAATTGATATAAATATACATCATATTTGGGTATCTGACGGGAATTCGTTGTCGAGAGCAAGCATCAGTCGTTTTGATTGCCATGACTTGAATATTTCACACTACGATGGCGGATTTTCCTTCAGTTTCAAGGAAGAATTTAGAGTGTTTTTTCAAGAATTCATTCAGCAGCGCCCGGATATCAGCAGGTTACTAGTTGACGGGCAATGACTTCTTATTGTTTTCAGTTAACACATTCAGCCCCCGCTCGTCAAAATTTGTTGGACTTGCTTAACGTGCCGGCCAAGCCCCCATTGCCACCCGGGCCACCGCCTCCAGTTCCTCCCGCCTCGCCCCGTCCCGCGCCTGGATCGACATGCCGTGGAACACGGCCGAGAACATTCGCGCCAACGCCGGCACATCCGTGTCCGCCGGCAGTTCCCCCGCCCGCACGCCAGCCGCGATCCGCTCCTCCATGATCCGCCGCGACTGCGCCCGCCGCTCCGTCATCATCGCCTGGAGCGGCTCGATGTCGGCCGAGCCGTGCGTGAGCGCCAGCGCCACCATGCAGCCGATCGGCCGGTCGGGCTTGGTCAGCTCGGCCGCCGCCACCTGCAGAAGGCGCTCCATGCCGGCCCGTGCCGTGTGCTCGGCGGCCAGGATCTGCTCGGCAAAGCTGCCCGGCCCGGCGGCATAGCGCTCGATCGCCGCCTGGTAGAGCTGCTGCTTGTTGCCGAAGGCTGCATACAGGCTGGAGGGGCTGAGGCCCATCACGCGGATCAGCTCGTCCATCGACGTGCCCTCGTAGCCGCGCTGCCAGAACAGCCGCATGGCACCATCGAGCGCCTGCTCGCGGTCGAAGCTGGACGGCCTGCCACGGCGCCGGGGTTCAGCGGCTTTCATAACGATCGTTCCAAAAATCTTGACCGTCTGCACGCTGCAATCTATCCCAGCCTCGATTGGAACGAACGTTCCATATATGAGGAGAATCTGGCAATGTCGGCATTGCAGGGTAAGGTGGCGCTCGTGACCGGAGGCTCGCGCGGCATCGGTGCCGCCATCGTCCGGCGGCTGGTCCAGGACGGTGCCGCCGTGGCCTTCACCTACGTCTCGTCCAGGGAAAAGGCGGAAGCGCTGGCCCGGGAGATGGAAGCCGAGGGCGGCAAGTTGCTGCCGATCCAGGCCGATGCGACCGACGCCGATGCGGTGACGTCCGCCGTCCGGCAGGCGGTCCAGGCCTTCGGCAAGCTGGATGTCCTCGTGAACAGTGCCGGGGTCTACGAGGCCGGAAGCCTGGACGAGCTTTCCATCGAGGCCTTCGACCGGATGGTCGCCGTCAACATCCGCAGCGTGTTCGTGGCCATCCAGGAGGCCGTCAGGCACATGCCGGAGGGCGGCCGGATCGTCACGATCGGCAGCTGCGTCTCCGAGCGCACGCCGGCTGCCGGCATGGGACCCTATGCCATGAGCAAGGCCGCGATCACCGGCCTCACCCGTGGCCTCGCCCGCGATCTCGGCCCGCGCGGCATCACGGTGAACAACGTGCAGCCAGGACCGGTCGACACGGACATGAACCCCGCCGACGGACCTGCCGCCGAGATTCAGCACGGCTGGATGGCCCTGCCCCGCCACGGCCAGCCCAGCGAGATCGCCGCCATGGTCGCCTATCTGGCCGGACCCGAAGCCGGCTACGTCACCGGCGCCAGCCTCCTGATCGATGGCGGCTTCGCGGCCTGACCCACTGTTCCGAACGGCTCGACTGCAGACAGAGCATGGTCGACGAGCGCGGTCCCGCCGATCGACTTGAGCCCTACGCCTGCCATCTCGGTTCGTGCTAGGATCGAGCCGATCGGCCCCAGGCAAGGCCGTCCGGCGGGGAACTGCACACCGCATGTTCGTATTGCATGAACGAACCCAAGGACATCGGCCCGTTCAATGGCTTAGCAAGTTTTCGACGCGCATGTTCGCGCTGAAACCGGCCATCAGGCTCCATCCAAGCTGGCACCCACGCCCCACCTGCGCTACCAGCCTGCCGTCAAGAACGTCGGGAAACGCGTGAGATGGCCAACGTTGCCGTGATCGGCGCCCAGTGGGGCGACGAGGGCAAAGGGAAGATCGTCGATTGGCTCTCCGAGCGGGCCGATGTCGTCGTCCGCTTCCAGGGCGGCCACAATGCCGGCCACACGCTCGTCGTCGAGGGCAAGACCTACAAGCTCTCCCTCCTGCCCTCGGGCGTGGTGCGCCAGAAGCTGTCGATCATCGGCAATGGCGTGGTGGTGGACCCCTGGGCGCTGCTGGCCGAGATCGACCGCCTGCGCGAGCAGGGCGTGGCGATCAAGCCGGAGACGCTGCGGCTGGCCGAGAACGCCTCCCTGATCCTGCCGCTTCATGCCGAGCTGGACCAGGCGCGCGAGCAGGCCCGCGCCGCCTCGAACATCGGTGCCGGCAAGATCGGCACGACCGGCCGCGGCATCGGACCCGCCTACGAGGACAAGGTCGCAAGGCGGGCCATCCGCGTCTGCGATCTCACCGACCGCGTGCTGCTGGAAGGCAAGGTTCACGACCTCCTCCTCCATCACAACGCGCTGCGCCGGGGCCTGGGCATCGCCGAGATCGAGCCGGACGCCCTGCTGGCAGCCCTGAACAGCCTGGCCCCGAAGCTCCTGCCCTTCTCCGAACCGGTCTGGCTGCGCCTGGCCGAGCTCAAGCGCAACGGCCGCCGGATCCTGTTCGAGGGTGCCCAGGGCGCCATGCTCGACGTGGACCATGGCACCTACCCCTACGTCACCTCTTCCAACACCATGTCCGGCATGGCCGCCACCGGTTCGGGCCTCGGGCCCGACGCGGTCGGCTACGTGCTGGGCATCTGCAAGGCCTATACGACCCGGGTCGGCTCCGGCCCGTTCCCGACCGAGCTGTTCGACGAGATCGGCAAGCGCCTGGGCGAGCGTGGCCACGAGTTCGGCACCGTCACCGGCCGCCCGCGCCGCTGCGGCTGGTTCGACGCGGTCATGGTGCGCCAGGCGGTCAAGGTCGGCGGCATCCATGGCCTGGCGCTCACCAAGCTCGACGTGCTGGACGGCCTGAAGACCCTCAAGGTCTGCACCGCCTACAGCCTGAACGGCCAGATCCTGCACCACCTACCGGCTAACCCCGCCGCGCAGGCCGCCGTCCAGCCGATCTTCGAGGAGATGGAGGGCTGGGACGAGAGCACGGCCGGTGCCCGCAGCTTCGCCCAGCTGCCCGCCGCGGCGATCAAGTACGTGAAGCGGCTGGAAGAGCTGGTGGAAGCTCCGGCGGCCCTCCTGTCGACCAGCCCGGACCGCGACGATACCATCCTGGTCACCGATCCCTTCGCGGACTGAGGCATCGACCAACGGGGCAGCGCGTCAATCGATGTAGCGTGCCAGCACCGTCCTGCTCTCCTCGAGCGCTGCTTCGAGGCTGCACAGGGCGGCACCGACATCCGTCCCACCCCGCCTGAGTTGATCCTCGATGGCGCCAGCCAGGGAGGATACCCGGGTCAGGCCAAAGGTGCCGGCGGTGCCGCGCAGGCGGTGCGCCTCCTTGGTCAATGCCTCGGCATCGCCGCAGACGTCCCGCAGGCGCTGGCAGCTCTCCCGTGCACCCTCGACCGCACGGGTCACCATGGCGTGGAACATCGCAGGTGGCATCCGGGATGCCATCGCGTCGATCCTGCCACGATCGACCAGCGGCTGCTCGCCGGCGGCATCGGTGGGGTAGGGCTTGGCCGGGGCTTTCCCTGCAGCAGCCTCCAGACCGCTCTCGGCACGCTGACCGTGGCTGATCGAGGCGAGGGCCGCATACAGCTGCTCCCATACGATGGGCTTGGTGAGGCAGGCGTTCATGCCGGCCGCGAGATAACGCTCCTGCTCGCTCTCCATGACGTTGGCCGTCAGTGCAAAGACAGGGATGGTGCCGATTGGCGGTGGCAGCTCGCGGATGAGGCGCGTCGCCTCGATCCCGTTCATCACAGGCATCTGGACGTCCATCAGGACGACGTCGAAGCCGCCACGGGTCACCTGTGCGACCGCGTCGGCCCCATGTTCCGCCTGTTCGACCCGGTGCCCTGACCGCCGCAACATCTCCGCCAGCAATTCCCGGTTCACTGCCACATCGTCGACCACCAGGACCCGCAGTGGCAGCATCTCGGTGGACCAGATGGCCTCGCGCTCGGCCGCCATCCGGACGTCGCCGAGCGGCATCGGCAGCTCGAACCAGAACGTGCTTCCGATGCCTGGCCGGCTCCGGACTCCGATCGTGCCACCCATGGCGCCGACGAGCCGCTTGCAGATCGCTAGGCCGAGGCCACTCCCGCCATAATGCCGACTGATCGAGCTGTCCGCCTGCACGAAGGCTTCGAACAGCCCAGCCTGCCGCTCCTCCGGAATCCCGATGCCCGTATCGGTGACCTCGATCCGCAGCCGCGACCATCCGTTCGGTGCCGGCTGCTCCTCGATCGACACCGTCACATGCCCGTTCGAGGTGAATTTCAGGGCATTTCCAGTGAGGTTCACCAGCACCTGACGCAGCCGCGTAGGATCGCCCTTGACCACCAGCGAAGGCTGGGCACGCGCGCCGATCCGCAGTTCCAGCGCCCGTTCGGTCGCCTGCGGCAGCATCAGCGCGTGAACCTGCTCCAGAAGATCCAGCGGCTTGAAGTGGATATGCTCCAGCTCCAACCGTCCCGCCTCGATGCGCGAAAAATCGAGGATGTCGTTGATGATGCTGAGCAGGTGGTTTCCGGACCGCCGGATTGTCTCGATGTACCGCCGCTGCGTGGGATTGAGATCCTCGGTGGCTAGAAGATCGGCCATGCCCAGCACGCTCGTCATCGGTGTCCGGATCTCGTGGCTCATCGACGCCAGGAACTGAGACTTGGCGAGACTGGCCTGTTCGGCCAACTGTCGCGCCTCTTCCAGCTCTTCGTTCTGTGCCTGCAGTTGCTTGTATGCTTCTTCCAGCGCGTCCTCGCGCTCCTTTTCCCGCGTGATGTCCCGGCCATGGCCGACATAGCCGATGGTTCGTCCCGTCTCGTCGACCAGGAGCGACTTGGTTGATTGAAGCACATAGTGGCGGCCATCGCGGCGCTGGATGACCTGCTCTACCACGACCGTCTGCCCGCCCGTGAAGAAGGCCTCTTCGTCGTCGCGCAGACGTTTAGCGACGTCGGCGGGATAGAAGCTGCTGTCCGTCCGCCCGATCAACTGATCGACATTGTCAGCCTCCATGAAGCACGCCGTGGCAGCGTTACCGGCGAGGAATCTGCAATCCAGATCCTTGGCGAAGATCAAGTCCGGCAGGGCCTCGATCATCGCCCGGTAGATCGTGTTCTCGCGGTTCTTGGCTTCCAGGGCCGCGGATGCCTGCTTATAGCCGCCGACGTCGATAACCTGGACCAGGTGGCAGGGCGGCTGGGCCTTGCTGCCAGCGCCCAGCCTGCTGACGCTGATCGTCACCCAGACGACGCTCCCATCCTTGCGAACATAGCGGCGCTCCCGTCGGAACGAATCGATCCTGCCATCATACATCTGCTCCACATCAACCAGTGTCTGGGGGAGGTCGTCCGGATGCATGATCTGCCGGACCGTCATGCCGATGCACTCGTCCCGGCTGTAGCCGATCAGTGCACAGAACACTGGATTCACGTAGATCCAGCGCATGTCTGGCCCGACCAGGAGCATGCCTACTGCTGCCTGCTCGATGATCCGGCAGAGCAGGCTCCGATCGTCAGGAAGCCCGTGATCGTCGCCATCGGCGACGGCAAACTGATTACTCACGACGCGTCATCACTCTGCCGCACCTCGTAGCAGGACACGATGCCCGGTAGGCTCGCCACCAACGCATCGGAGCCCGCACAGCCTATTGGTTGAGTACTGTATACGCACAGCAACTTTGATGTTGCCTATCTCAGTACATCGAAGTTACAGGAGCAAGCTGATGCCGCACCGCAGGCGGGATGATACTGACGCAGCCGCTGCAGATCCTGCCAAGCGACGGAAGAGCGAGTCGCTTGTGGAGATGGTGTTGTGCATGATCATGCTCCCACTGCCGGCGCAGGTCGGCTTCCGGGAAGAAGCATCTTGAAGCCGCCTGCCCGACATCACCGTCTGTAGCCTGATCGCCTTGCTGACCCTGCCATTGCTGCTGGGGGATCACCGTGATGCGGCATGGATCTGGTCCATCCTGGTTAGCGGCTTGGCTTGGCAGCATTGCCAGCCTATGTCGCTGCCCGGAGCCGCCTGTTGCGGGTCTGGATGGCAAAGCGCGTCATAGCACGCCTGCCCTTGAGGACGACGGCGCGGCGGCACGTTCGTCGCCCCGTGCGCAGGCTCGGCGGTAGCCATGGCTCCCGGCGTCTATCGAGCCAGTTCGTGCCGGTCGTCTGCGTCATCCTGCGACATCTTCTTGATGGTGCGGCTATCCTGGCGACTGCTCCTCGCCTACCAGCTGAGCCTCGCGGGATGCGGTAGCGTGGCCGAACTTTCCGAACGCCTCAGGAAGTTGCATCGCACAAAAGCGAGCCGAGCGCCTGCCCATCGAATTCTGCCACCGGCGTGAGTTGGAGCAGCGCCAGAATCGTCGGCGCGAGATCGACCAGCCTCGCCTCGTTGGTCATCTGGCCGCGGGCGACATGCGGTCCAGATGCCATCAGGAAGCCGGTGTTGCGGTGGGCACCTGACCTGCGCTCGGGCGACGGCACATGGATTTCTCCCAGGCGCTCCGACCAGACCTTCTCCAGCCGGGTTTTGTCGGACCACAGCACAATCAGGTCCGGCAGATCATCCAGATACTCCCCCGCATGAACCTGGCGCGTGCGGATCACCTGCCGGATCGCTGGCTTGCCCGATCGGACCTCGATCAGCTCCGTAAGGGCCGTTTCGATCTCAGCACATACGGCATCATACTCCGGTCCAGGCGCCGCGTCAGCCGATCCCAGCGCCGGTCGGGCACCGCGGCCTTCACCGCCTCGATCCACCGTGCCGGCACCATGGAGTCCAGCCGCCGCAAAGCATGCGGCCCCCAACGGCAGAGCGGGGATGCCGTCCTTGCTAATCCTGTGTCGGGCGGCCCCACAGCTAGCCGCTTCAGTACCTCCGGCAGGAGATGCCAGCCGCTAAAGTTCGGCCCCATCCCGGAGAGTGAGAACACCAGGATGTCGGCATCTGGGCAACTTGCCCGGGCTTCACCGACAAATCCGTCGATCTCGGCAAGCACGTCCCGGAAGGTTGATGCATATCGTCGGGCCCGCTCGGGATCATGCTCGGGATGACAGGGATCGAGCGTGTCCCAAAGGAGGTGCATCGCCCAGTGCAGTTCGGCGAACACCGTCAGGAACAGGTCAAAGGGACCCTGGTCCAGCACGAACCGGGAAATCCCGGCCTTGCTGCGAACCCCGCACAGAAGGTCCTCCTTGATCTGGGCACATTCCGCCAATGTTTCGGGCCGTTTGGCGATTCGCCTCGTTTCCGCCAGCGGATGGGGACCGAACCGCGCCAGGATGTCGTTCATGAGGGCTGGTAGATGGGACGAACGCGGCCAAGCCGGATACTCGCCACCCCAGCCCATCACGTGGACGCCCTCGAATCCGGCCAGGGGCCTTGTCTGAGGTACATCGATGATGGCGGCCTTCTTCCCGGCACGCGCCAAGGCGGCCCAGAACGGTGGCCCCGGGAGGTCGTCGGCATACTTCTTCACGACCCGGTAGCTACCGCTCTCCAATTGCATGTGCGTGAAGAACTGCCCGTGCCGGGCCGGCATCAGACCCGTCGTGAAGCTGGGCCAGATCGAGCCGCTGGATATGTCGGCTACGGAACGCAGCATCGTCCAGCCACCGCTCATCCGGAGCGCAGCGAGGTTCGGCATCCAGCCCTCGGCGAGCCAGCGCTCCATCCAATCCGGACCTGCCACCTCGATGCAGATGGCGATGACGCGCCGGCTCATCGCCCTGCCCTCCTCATGACACCCATGATCCAGGCGCCGACGACCCGCCAGTTGCCGCCAGCCAACTCCTTGCCCACGCGATGGGCGGCACGAGGCGGTAGCAACAAGGCAACGCACATCAGCTGGAAGACAGTCGCGTGGCGGCGCAGGATCCGCAGCAAGTTGCGGGCCTTATGCTGCTCGTAGGTGTCGACCGGCCCCCGCCCCGCTCGCCCTCCCAGATGGTAGACCACGGCCTCTGGTGCGTAGACGATCCGCCAAGCTGCCGCGCGAGCACGCAGGGAGAACTCGACATCTTCCCAGCCATATGGATTTAAACCCTCGTCAAACCCGCCAATCAGGCCGAACAAGCCGGCACGAACGAAGAATGCAGAGCCAGGGCAGGCTTCGGTATTGCACGGCTGGTCGTACTGGCCGCAAGCCAGTTCTTCCGAGCCGACGTCCCATGCGGCACCGAGGTAAGGGTTGAACCGCATCCCGCCTGCGGAAACCAGCCTCCGGTCGCCCGGGCGCCGGTACGCTTTGGCGGCGACGATGCCGATGTTCTTGCTATGGCGAGCCGCCCTAACCAACGCTCCGACAGTATCCGGCTCCAGGAGCGTGTCGTTGTCGATGAACAGGAGATGGTGTGGCTGGTGATGCGCCATCACCCAGGCCAAGCCCGCATTCCGGCCACCCGATACACCAAGGTTGCACGTTTGCTCGATGAGCGTGACGGATGGAAACTGCAAACGGACAGCGTCGGCGGAGCCGTCACTCGACGCATTGTCGACGACTACGGTAACCACATGTCGCCAATGCAATCGCCCGACGGCTTCCAGGCAAGCCATGAGGAGTTCGCGGCCATTATGGTTCAACACGATGATTGCGACCAGTTCGTCGTCCTGAAACGTCGGCGGCAGCACCTCGGCCATGCTTCGCTCCAAGCGTCGAGGTGGCAGCTTGCACTGCAACCGGAGGCTTGAGTAGCTGCCATGATCGAGGACGCTCGTGGGCTGTCGAGTGCGACATGCATCGAGAGCGACCTCTGCATCATTGGCGGCGGACCTGCCGGCATGGCCGTGGCCCTCCGCTTTGCATGCACCGGCGTGCGCGTCTGCCTCTTGGAGTGTGGCGGCCTTCATCAAGAGCGGCGAAGCCAAGAACTGCTGCACGGGGAACATGGCGGCCAGCCGGGCCTTCCACTGCACTGGACGCGACAATCGCGCCTGGGTGGTACTGCGGGCTGGTGGGGCGGTGAGTGCCGGCCGCTTGACGATGCCCAGGACCTGTCGCCGCGGCCATGGCTGGATCACCCGGGCTGGCCGATCAGCGCCACCGACCTCAAGCCATTCGAGCCGGAAGCCTGCGCGTTCTGCGGACTGGGCTTTGGCCCATTTGAATCTCACGACATGCTTCTTGCGCAGCGACAGTCGCTTCCGCTCGATCCCGAGCGCTTCAGCACCTGTCTGTTCCGCTATGCGGCGCCCAAGGATCTGACGCGGCTGCATCGTCCACGGCTGGACAAGGCGAGGAACATCCGGGTGCTCCTGCATGCGGCCGCCATCCGGCTGGAAGTCGCCCCGGGCTCCCGCACGGTCGACGCCGTCAGGTTCAGCAGCTTTCAAGGACTGGAGCATGTCCTGCGCGCGCGCCGGGTCGTACTCGCGGCAGGAGGCATCGAGAACGCGCGCCTGCTCCTCGTTTCCGAAGATCTCGGCAATGATAAAATCGGCCGCTGCTTTATGGATCATCTCTATCTGGACGACGTGGCGACCTTCGCGCCTTCGCCCGCTGCACCTGGGCTTCGGGCATATGCCCGCCGCACGTCGGTGAGTGACAGCACCTTCAAGTTGGCGCTCATGCCACGTGCCGCTCTCCTTGCAGCGGCAGGCAGCAGCCATTGCTGCATCAAGCTTGCTGCCCCGATCAAGCGAACCCGGGCAATGCTGGCGGCAATCGCCCTTCGCCACGGCCTGAGCTCCGGCTATCTTCCGGAGCCATCCCATAGGCTTCTCGCGCGGATGATCACGACGTCGCCGGAACTGATCAGCCAGATTGCTCGCTCGCTGCGCCGGGCCGAAGATGCCTCTAACCCCGTGCCGGCTGGCCTTGCCGTCAGCATGGTGCTGGAGCAGTTGCCCAATCCGGATAGTCGGGTCACCTTGTCGAGGACCGTCGATGCGCTCGGTCGCCCCCAGGCACGTCTGGACTGGCGGCTTTCGGATGCAGACCGGCTTGGCTGGTCAGCCATTCTGGCAGCGCTGGATGGAGATCTGCGTCGGGAAGGACTGGGCAGGCTGAACCATCTGCCGCGAGACGCCACCGTCTTCGACCGGCTACGCCCGGCCTGCCACCACATGGGAACAACCCGGATGTCGGCCAGACCCGAAACAGGCGTCGTCGACCGGAATGGCCGGGTGCACGGCGTAGGCAACCTGTTGTTGCCGGAGGCTCGGTCTTCCCTACGAGCGGTCATGCCAACCCGATGCTGACGGCCATCACCTTGAGCATCCGCCTGGCGCATCATCTGGCCGACGTTCCGCCCTGATTTCTACCCGGTGAAGAGCGACCTCATTGTTCCGGCAGTTAACGTTCTCTTCATCGCTGGATGCTAGCTATGGCCGCAGGACGAGATCCGAGCGGCCGCCCCGATGCAGACGTGCTTGCCCCAAACTGTATTCATGCAGGCTGCCCTGGAGCAGGCATCGGAGGGATTTATCGGTTTCACCTCGGACTTCCGCACACTGTTCTGCAACACGGCCGCCGCGCGGATCCTCGGCATCGCCTATCCCAGACGCACAGACGACATCATCGAAGCGATGATGGCAGGAAGCTCGGCCTTCGACCATTCCACCCGCTCAGCCTTTTGCATGCTGGTGCGCACGGCCGCATCCACCGGATCAGAGCAAGGTCGATTCCGGAGGTCGCATCGTATCGACCTGCCCTGTGATCATACCCTGGAGGTCGACCTGACCCTGCTCGAGGATGATGCGATCCTGGCGAAGCTCAACATTCGGCATGGAAGCATGCTTCCTGCGGAACAGACCGACAGCTTGACCGGTCTCTCTGACCGGCTCTGGTTCCGTCAGAGCCTGAGCACGCTGCTCGACGGAGCATCGGACAAAGTGCAGGTGGCGGTCCTCATGATCGATCTGGATCGCTTCAAGGCGGTGAATGACACTCATGGCCACCCAATCGGTGATGCCCTTCTGCAGCTGGCAGCACAGCGATTGCGCGCTGCCGTGCGCGAACGGGACATCGTGAGTCGCTTGGGAGGCGACGAGTTCGCCGTGGTGATGCCGGCACCGGGCCAAGCCGACGACGTAGGGGCCAGATTGGTCGACCTTCTCGGTCGCCCCTATCTGATTGAGGACCGTGTGGCGACCGTTGGTGCCAGCATCGGCATCGCAATCGGCCCCAGGGACGGTGCCACGGCGGCGGAGCTGGCGCGCGCTGCCGACCTTGCACTCTATCAGGCCAAGGCGGATGGCCGCGGCGCCGTCCGCAAGTTCGAGCGGTGGATGGATGCACGTGCGCGCGCTCGCAGCAACCTGGAAGCAGAGCTGCGCCGAGCACTCGTCTTGCGTCAGTTCGAGTTGCACTACCAGCCCCAGGTCAACTTGGCGCAACGCAAGCTTGTCGGCTTTGAGGCATTGCTTCGCTGGCGTCACCCTAAACTCGGCTTGGTCCCTCCCGATCAGTTCATCCCACTCGCCGAGGAGATCGGCGCCATCGTGCCAATCGGGGAGTGGGTGCTGCGCACAGCCTGCCGCGATGCGGCATCCTGGCCGGATGAACTGACCGTTGCCGTCAATGTTTCGGCGCGCCAGCTGGCTGACCGACATCGATTGCCGCGCCTGGCGGCCTCCGCACTTGCCGAATCCGGCCTGCCTGGATGCCGCCTGGAGATCGAGGTGACCGAGAGCGCCCTGATGTGCCAACAGGAGGATGCCCTCCAGGTCCTTCATGCATTGCGTGAACTTGGGATCCGCATGAGCATGGACGATTTCGGAACCGGATACTCTTCACTGAGCCAGCTGCGCTCGTTCCCGTTCCACAAGCTGAAGATCGATCAGTCGTTCATCCGGGACATTGCACACAGCAGTCAAGCCGTGGCCGCTATCCGTGCCATCGCAGCGCTCGGCGCCAGCATGGGCATGACGACGACGGCCGAGGGCGTAGAGACCGTCGAGCAGGAGGCCCTCGTGCGTGCGGATGGCTGCACCGACATGCAAGGCTATCTGGTCAGTCCTGCAGTCCGAGCGAACGACATCCCAACCCTCATCCGGCGCCTCGGTGCCGCTGTTACGGCGATGGAGGAGCCAGTCCAGTGAAGGGAGTTTTGTTCAGGCTCGTCTACTGCAGCCGCAACATGGTGGTCGATGCCGCCGATCCTTTGGGTGAGATTGAACAGATCCTTGCGACGTCGCGGACGAACAACAGTCGTTTGGGAATTACCGGAGCGCTCATGCACAGTGACACTCTGTTCGCCCAAGCACTCGAGGGACCGCCGGCTGCCATCCATGTGACATTCGAGCGGATCCAACGTGATCGACGTCACGCTGGGGTGGTGGTTCTGCAGGCGGTGCGGGCCGACCAGAGGTTGTTTGGAGGCTGGAGCATGGCTTCGGTCGACATCCGCGGACCCACCGCACCAACCCTGCCAATCAGCCTGTCACTGGCGGGCGACGACGGGCTGTCTGCGCCGGATCTGGTGGCACTGCTACAAGAGCTGGTTGCTTTTCAACCCGGACCGATTCTAGCAGCCGAATAAGTATGGTCGGCGAAGTGCAAACGTGACTCCCGTACAGGCAGATCACCGACGTAACGCCATCGAGGCTGTGAAGCGCCGGGTGATAGAGCAGCACGGTCAGAGCCAGGGTTTCGCGGCAGTCTCCTCAGAGGTGTGGAGACGCCTCATAGCCCGTCTGAGAATGATCTCAGTGGCTGATGCGGCGCAGAAGCAGGCTGCCCATGGCGACGTGGATGAAGGCTTCAGACACATCGAGCCGCGCCTCGTAGTCGCGCACCAGGCGGCGCCAGCGGCTAACAGATGTCTCCGCCATGGCCAACGGTTGCGGACGGCATCCAGGCTCGTCCGAGCCCCAGCACTGTCCGAGATGTCGGCGCTGACGCAGGTTGGCCATCAGGAGACGGCCGTCGGTGTCGACCGCGATGTGCCGCTTGCGGCCCAGCACCTTCCTGGCCACCGGACGGGCTGGCTCCTCGCCCTGATCGTTCCCGGTCCAGCATCGGCACCACGTCGCGGATCGTGCGGCAGGCGCACAAGGCGCCGGAACCACCAGTACACAGGTCGGCCCTGTCAGCTCTGCTGCCGTCTCTCCAAGGGATCGCGTCGCGATGGCGGGAAGTCCTTCGGCAGCATCCGCCAGCCACCGCCGCTGCGTGCCATGCATGGTGCAGATCGCGTTCAGCCCTTCCCGCAGGTCCGTCGCCGGCTTGCGCCCTCGCTTGGACACCTTGGGCAGCAGCGGCTGAACCCGCCGCCACTCCTCGTCCGTCAGATCAGCGGGACACCGCTTGGTCTTGCGGGCAATCTCGGCCATCGGCCTTCAGCCCGATCCCTCGGAGAGATGTCGGCAGAGCCGACAGGCGGCTACGGCTTGCTCGGGTCCACATCCCGAGCTTCCACCACGGCCAGATCCGTCCAGCAACCCATCCTCAAGCGGACCAATAGGGCCCGTTAGCTCTTGATCCAATCGAGAGTTGCAGCGAGGCAGAGCACGCCCATGAAGGAGCTGGACACCTCCATTTACTGGCCAATGCGTCTCGCCGGACCGCGTCGTACGGCGAGGTGACGACGACCGCGGCTCTGTGTTGGCAGGATGTTGCCTTCGGGCTGATCATCCCTGTGCCGACAGGT